>DATIQL010000051.1:0-12819 GCA_035470905.1 Casimicrobiaceae bacterium | reverse complement strand
AAGTGCAGTTCCTCGCCAGTCGCGGCTACGCGGTGCTGCAGATGAACTACCGCGGGTCGACCGGCTACGGCCGGAAATTCTGGGAAGCCTCGTTCAAGCAGTGGGGATTCAGGATGCAGGACGACATCACCGATGGCGTCGAGTGGCTGGTGAAGGAGGGCATCGCCGACCCCAGGCGCATCTGCATCTATGGAGGAAGCTACGGTGGCTATGCGACGCTGGCGGGATTGACACGGACCCCGGATCTCTACGCTTGCGGCGTCGACTACGTGGGCGTGTCGAACCTGTTCACGTTCATGAACACGATCCCGCCGTACTGGAAGCCCTATCTGGCGATGCTTCACGAGATGGTCGGCGATCCGGAAAAGGACAAGGTGCAGCTCACGGCGGCGTCGCCGGCACTCAACGCGGACCGGATCAAGGCACCGCTGCTGATCGCCCAGGGTGCGCGCGACCCGCGCGTCAACAAGGACGAATCCGACCAGATGGTCGCGGCGCTGAAGGCGCGTGGCATCGACGTCCCGTACATGGTCAAGGACAACGAGGGCCACGGTTTCCGCAACGAGGAAAACCAGTTCGATTTCTACGAGGCGATGGCGAAATTCCTGGCCAAATACCTGGGCAAGCCATCGGACTGATGTCCCGGATGTGGATCGTCGTGCCGGCGGCGGGAACCGCTTCGCGCTTCGGCGCGGCGCAGCCCAAGCAGTATGCGGATCTCGGGGGGGCGCCGATGATCCTGCGTACGCTCGAGCGACTGGCGACCCTCGACGCGTCGGCGATCGTCGTCGCGATCGCGCCCGACGACACCGAGTTCGAGCGCCTGGTGCCGAAGCGGCCCGGGGTCGAGGCGCTGCGCTGCGGCGGCGCGTCGCGAGCTGCGACCGTGCGCAACGCACTGACGGCCCTTGGCGGGCGCTGCGGCGACCGGGACTGGATTCTGGTCCATGATGCGGCCAGGCCCTGCGTGCCTCGCGACGCCCTGCTGCGTCTGGTCGATACGATCGGCGACGATCCGGTCGGCGGGCTGCTCGCCCTTCCGCTCGCCGACACGCTGAAGCGCGCCGATGCGGCGACCGGTGCGCCGCGCGTGCTGCGCACCGAGGATCGCAGCTCGCTCTGGCTCGCGCAGACACCGCAGATGTTCCGCTATCGCATACTGATGGACGCCCTTGCGCTCGACGCGGCGCGCGGAGCGACCGACGAGGCGCAGGCGGTCGAGGCGCTGGCGGCGACGGGCGCCTGCGCGATGCCGAGGCTCGTGCAGGGCAGTCCGGCGAATGTCAAGGTCACCTGGCCGGACGATCTCGCGCTCGCGGCCAGAATACTCGACGCGCAAGGTGAAGCATGAACTCCATACGCATCGGCAACGGATTCGACGTGCACGCCTTCGCCGCAGGACGGGCACTGGTGATCGGGGGCGTGACCATTCCCCATGACCGCGGGCTGCTCGGGCATTCGGATGCCGACGTCCTCCTGCACGCGATCGCAGACGCCGTGCTGGGGGCCCTGGCGCTGGGCGACATCGGAATGCATTTCCCCGACAGCGATTCCAAATGGAAAGGCGCGGACAGCCGGCGCCTGCTGCGCGAGGTCGGGGGACTCGCGGCGATGCATCGCTACCGGGTCGGCAACGTCGACACGACGGTGATCGCCCAGGCGCCGAGGCTCGCGCCCCATGTTCCCGCGATGCGCGCCAACATCGCCTCCGACCTCGGTTGCGAGGTCACCTGCGTTTCGGTGAAGGCGACCACGACCGAGCACCTCGGTTTCGCCGGGCGCGAGGAGGGCATTGCGGCGATGGCGAGCGTGCTCCTGATCGGCATCGAAGACGGCACCGGCCCCTGAGCGCCCGCTGCTAGGCGGATTCCGACGCCTTCAGGGTCACGCGGGCGATCGTGCCGCCGCCTGCGCGCGGCAGCAGGTCGAAGCTGCCGCCATGCAGACGCGCGATCCGGTCGACGATCGCCAGCCCCAGTCCCGCACCTGCCGCGCCGTCCCCGCGCGTGCGCGCTTCGTCCGCACGCGTGAACGGCTGTTTCAGCCGCTCGATGTCGACGGCTGCGATGCCCGGTCCGCGATCGGCGACGTCGATGACGAGCGCGCCTTCGTGCGGTGTCGTCGAGACCTCGACCGGAGGCGCGCCATAGGCCAGCGCGTTGTCGATCAGGTTGTTGACGAGCCGGGACAGAGACGTCGGCCTGATCCGCGACTGCGAAGGCTCCATGGGCAGGAGCCTCACGTCGTGGCCGGCGCGCCGATAGCGCTCGACGCATTGCGCAAGGGTGGCGGGGACATCGACGGGATCGCAGGCGGTCGCCGTCTCGTCGCGGGCGAAATCGAGGAACTGGTTGATGATGCGGTCCATTTCCTCGATGTCGTCGACCATTCCTTCGCGCGTCCGGTCGTCGTCGGCGCGAAGCTCGATGCCGAGGCGCAACCGGGCGAGCGGCGTGCGCAGGTCGTGCGAGACGCCGGCGAGCAGCAGCGCGCGATCGCGTTCACTCTGGCGGAGGCTCGCGAGCATGGCGTTGAATCCGCGATTGACGGCGGCGATCTCCGATGTGCCGGATTCCGGGAGCGGCGGTGGCGTTTCGCCGCGCCCGACGCGTTCCGCCGCGAGCTTGAGGTCGCGCAGCGGGCGGGCGAGATAGCGCGCGGACATGAATGCCGCCGCGAGCAGCAGTCCGGCGATCATCAGTGCCCAGACCAGAGCGCGGGTCGGGACGTCATCCCCCCGCGGCGGCAGTGCGAAGCCGATCCAGTACCCCTCGCCGCCCGTCTGCAGCCGCACGAAGATCTCGTGCAGGCGCGGCGCCAGGCGCACTTCGGTGCCCTCGCCCAGGCCTTCGCGCAGCCGCTCCTCCAATCCGCGCAGCGTCGGCCCCGCCGGGGCGATTCCGATCGAGGGACGATCGCGTTCGGCGATGATCCGCACGCCGTACTCGCGGCCGAGGCGGGCGAGGGTGTCGCGCCGGAACGGTCCGTCGATGCCTTCCAGCGACGCGCGCAGCGCTTTCATCTGGACGAGCTTGGTGTCGTTGAACTGCCGCGCGATCAGCGCGGCGCGGTCGCGATTGAACAGCACGATCGTCGTCGCGACGACCAGCGCGACGACGGCGACCAGCAGCAGCATCAGGCGCCCGAACAGCGAGCGCGGCCAGAGCGTCACGCGGATTTGTCCTGGCGGGTCGACGGCGCGGCCGCCGTGTCACTTCGCACCTGGCCTTCGGGGACGTAGACGTAGCCGAATCCCCATACGGTCTGGATGTAGCGGGGCGCCGCGGGGTCGGCCTCGACGAGCTTGCGCAGGCGCGACACCTGGACATCGATTGCGCGATCGAACACCTCGTGATCGCGTCCGCGTGCCAGCAGCATCAGCTTCTCGCGTGCAAGGGGCTGTCCGGGGTGCTGGACGAAGACCTTGATCAGCGCGAACTCGCCGGTGGTCAGGGGCTGGACTTCGCCGTCGCGTTCCAGGGTGCGCGCGGAGAGGTCGAGCGTATGGGGTCCGAATGCCACGCGTCCCTCGCCGCTGGGGGCGCCGGGCACGGCATGCTCGCCGCGCCGTCGCAGCACCGCATGGATCCTCGCGACGAGCTCGCGTGGATTGAAAGGCTTGGGCAGGTAGTCGTCGGCGCCCATTTCGAGGCCGACGATGCGGTCGACGTCGTCGCCCTTGGCAGTCAGCATGATGATCGGAACGGCTTCGCCCGCACCGCGCAGGCGCCTGCAGACGGAGAGGCCATCCTCGCCTGGCAGCATCAGGTCTAGGACGACCAGATGCGGCGGATCGCGCTGCAGCTTCCTGTCGAGCTGTGTCGCGTCGGGAAGCTCGGCTACCTGGAAACCCTGCTCGGAAAGGTAGCGGCTGAGGAGGTCGCGCAACCGCACGTCGTCGTCGACGACGAGGATCTTCGCGGGAGCGGATTTGCCGGTCATGTCGGCGGATTAGAGCGGTTCGCGGCGGCAGCGTCTGCAGGCGGCGTGTAACGGATTGTATCCCCGGCCGACGGCTGCAACGTCCGGTTGCAAACGACTGCCTGCGTGACCGAACGCCTCGGGACAATGGGGGCCGAACGACAGTGCCCGACGCCTGCGGGCTCGCCGCGGCGGACCGGGACCCGACCCATCACCTGAAGGGGATTTCGAACATGAACCATCGCATCAGGACAGGTCTCGCCGCAACAGCGGCTGTCGTTCTCGTCGGCCTCGGCGGCATCGTCTACGCGCAACCCGGCCATTTCGGACACCGCGGAGGCGGCGATTTCGTGACGGCGATCGCTGCGCTGAAGGGCCAGCTGAACCTGAACATGTCGCAGCAGACGATGTGGGACAGCGCCGTCGCGGCCGGCAAGTCGGCGCGCGAGACCGCCCGCACGAACATGCAGAACGTTCGCAGCGTGCTGACCGCCGAGCTCGCGAAAGCGGAGCCCGACCTCGCCGCCGTGGCCGCCGCTGCGGACACTGCCCGGGCACAGGACAGCGTGCTGCGGCATCAGGTCCGCGACGCCTGGCTCAACCTCTACGGGACTTTCTCGCCCGACCAGAAAGCCGTCGTGAAGGCTGCCATCGAGCAGCGCCTCGCGCGCATGGACCAGTGGCGCGCGAAGATGCTGCAGCGGCATGGGCAGGGCGGCTGAGCACCTGCCGGCGCCTGCGCTCCCCCTCTTCCGCCTTGCGGGAGAGGGCGGGTGGGCGCGCCGCCTCAGGGTCGCGCGATCGCCGGCATCGTGTAGCTGCGGATCGTCGACACGGCGGCCGCCTCCAGCGTGGACGGGACGACGGGTTTGCCGAGCAGCAGCAATCCGGCCGCACGCGCCTCGCGATCGGCGCGCGTTCCGGTGTCGCCCGAAACGATGATCGCCGGGACCGGATAGCCGAGCTCGTCGCGTAGCCTGCGTACCGCACGGATCCCCGAATCGCCGTCGGCCAGACGCAGATCCGCGACGACGAGATCGGGATAGCGTGCGACGTCGCCGATGCGCGCCATCAGGGCGTCGAGGGTCTGCGCACCGACGACCGTCGCGCCCCAGGTTTCGAACAGCGTCGTCATCGCATCGACGGTGGCCGGGTCGTCGTCGACGACAGCGACGACGTGCTCGGCGAGCCCGCTGGGCGGCATCGGCACCGGTGGGCCCGCTCCCCGGGAAAGGCGCGGGGTCCGCGGCCGCAGGCCCCGTGCCCGCGGCACCAGCACGCGAAAGCGCGAGCCCTCCCCCGGAACGGATTCGACCTCGATCGCGTGGCCGAGCAGGTCCGCGAACCGCCGGACGATGGCGAGGCCCAGGCCCATTCCCCGGGGAGCCGAGGTCGCGGCCGACCGGTCGCCGACCTGGAAGAACTCCTCGAAGATCCTTTCGCGATGGTCCGGCGCGATTCCGATGCCGGTGTCGAGGACGTCGATCGCCACGCGATCCCCGCGCCGCCGCGCGCCGATCAGCACGCCGCCGTCGCTCGTGTAGCGGATCGCGTTCGAGACCAGGTTGCCGACGATCCGCTCCAGCAACCCTGCGTCGCTGTCGACGCAGAGCGCGGTCGGCGCGATGCGGAAAGCGAGCCGGCGTGCGGCGGCCTGGGGCGCGAATTCGGCCGCGATGCGCTCGAAGAGCGCAAGGAGTGCGACGCTGCCGCGCTCGGGCGTCAGCACGCCTGCGTCGAGGCGCGACAGGTCGATCAGCTGCGCGAACTGCCGTTCGAGCGCATTCGCGGCCGTCTCGACGTTGACGATCAGCGGCCGCCATTCGGCGTTGCGCGCACGTGCCGACAGGGCGGCGACGTACAGGCCGAGCGCGTGCAGCGGCTGGCGGAGGTCGTGGCTCGCGGCGGCGAGCAGCTGGCTCTTGGCGCGATTGGCGGCCTCGGCGGCCGAACGGGCTTCGAGCGCGCTGCGCGTGCGCTCCTTCAATTCGCCGATCAGGTCGATGTTCTCGTAGCGGATGATGAGCGAACGCGTCAGCACGTCGTTGAGGCGGTGGCCGAAGCCCAGGACGAAGCCCGCGACGACCGCCATGACGCCGGCGAGGAACAGGTGCACCGGATCGCCGACCAGTGCGACGCGAACGATCAGCGGCACCAGGGCGGGCAGCACGAAACCGTAGAACGAAGGTTTGTACACCGCGGTCAGGTAGAGCCCGCCCAGCGCCGCGCCGAACAGGCACACGATCAGCAGCGCCTGCAATGCCGGCGGCTCGGGAAACATCGCCACCGCCGCGAGCCCCCACAGCGCGCCGGCGAGCGTCGATCCAAGGGCCCAGTAGCGGCCCCAGCGCGGCGCCGCGTCGACGCCCGGGCGCTCGTGCGCGAAGGCGCGGGCGAGCGCCGTGCGCCATGCCTGGTTGATCGCGATCAGGCCGCACCACGCGATCATGGCGGTGGCCGGCACCTGGCCCCACATCGCCGCGCCCAGGATCAGCGCGCCCAGGCCCATCGACAGCGACGTCAGGTGGATGTGCGCATACAGCGTCGCCACCTGGTCGGCGCGGGCACGCGCGACGAGCGCCGGGCTGATCGTGCAGGGCGGGTACATCCGGATCGCGACGGCGTCCGCGCGGCGCGTCAATGCACGTCGGCGCGCGGGGCGACGGCGTCGATGTGCACGCCGCGTCGGGTGAGCTCGGCGATCGCCTGTGCGCGGGAGCGCACATTGAGCGCCTTCAGTATCGCACTGACGTGGACTTTGACCGTCCCCTCGGACAGATGCAGGTCGCGGCATATCAGCTTGTTCGGCTTGCCCTGGATCAGGAGCCGCAGGACGTCGGCCTGCCGGTGCGTGAGGCCGAACACGTCGCCCGGCAGGCCGGGAATGTCGGGGCGCGCAGGCGCAAGGTCCGATGTCACGCTGCGTCGGCCGTCGAGCACGGTGCGGATCGCATCGAGCAGCTCTGCGGGGGTCGAGGTCTTGGCGATGTAGCCACGCGCACCCGCCGCGAGCGCCGCGCCCACCGTCGCCCGGTCGTGGGTGGCCGACAGCACGACGACCGGCAGCTGCGGAAAATCGCGCTTCAGCTCCGCGAGCAGGTCGAGCCCGTGTGCGCCGGGCAGCGCGAGGTCGAGCAACAGCAGCGAGCAGTCGGGATGGCGCGCCAGCGTGGCGAGCGTGCCTGCACGATCGATCGCCGCAAGCACCTCGACCGCGCCATGGATCTGCGGAAGCGTCTGGGCGAGCGCCTGCTGGATCAGCGGGTGGTCGTCGACCACGAGTATTTTCATCGGTCCCTCCCCGGCAGCCTGGCAGCGCAGCGGAGTTCGCGGCGCGTACGGCCGAATCTACGGGAGGTCCCCGGCGGTCCTAACTGCCAAAATCGGCAGTAGCGGACGGGACCGGCAGCCGGCGCGAAGCTCAGCCCGAGCGGCCGAACCCCGCCTTCTTGTCTTCGGCAGCCTGCTTGCGGAACGCGCGCAGCCGCGAGTCCACGACGGATGCCTCGTAGAAATTGCCATCGGCCGCTTTCGACGCGATCTCGAGCTGATCGATCGCCGCCTTCAGGTTGCCCTGCCACGCGTAATACTCGGCCTGATGGCGGTGCGAGAGCATCTGCTTGTTCTGCGCCGCGTAGGCACGGGCGGCGAGGAGCTGAAGCGGTCCGTCGCGCGGGAAGCGGTCGAGCTCCTGCTCGATGAATTTCGCGGCCTCGACGCTGCGACCGGCCTGCAGCAGGGCGTCCGGGTAGTCGTAGACCATCTGCATCTTGTTCGGGTAGCGGTCGACGCCTGCCTTGAAACGCCGGATCGCGGCATCGAGCTGCCCGGTCTCGAGCATCACGTGGCCGGCAATCGCATCGATCATCGGATGTGGGGGCGCAATCTGCTCGAGCTTGGCGAGCTCCGACTTCATTCGCGCGTGGTCCTTGGTGCGCAGCAGCGAGGCGACGAGCCCGTATTGCGCCGCGATCCTGTTGTTGTACTTGTGCTCGGCGAGCGCGTCGTCGAAGTAGCGGACCGCCTGCGGCGGCTCGACCTGGTAGCTGCGCAGCAGCGCGCGCACGAGGTCGTAATCGAGCGAATCGACGACCTGATGGTATGGAACGCTCGCCGCGCGCGCCTGCGCCTCGGCGATGCGCTCGTAGGTGACCGGATGGTCCTGGAGGTAGGCGGGGATGGTGGCGCCGCTGCTGAACCGCGTCGCGCGCTGCAGGCGCTCCATGAACGTCGCCATTGCGTTCGCGTCGAAGCCTGCGCCCTCGAGGCGCTGGAAGCCGATTCGATCGGCCTCCTGTTCCTGGCTGCGCGTGAAGTCGATCTGGTGCTGCAGGTTCAGCGCCTGGGTGGCGGCGATGGCGGCCGACGCCGCGTCGCCGCTCGATGCGCCGCCGCCGTGCGCGGCGAGGATCGCGACCGCGAGGCCCGCCAGCGA
Source organism: Casimicrobiaceae bacterium (assembly GCA_035470905.1). Lineage (GTDB taxonomy): Bacteria > Pseudomonadota > Gammaproteobacteria > Burkholderiales > Casimicrobiaceae > VBCG01. Next base: position 4,463 of record DATIQL010000051.1, on the reverse strand, counting down.
CATCAGCATCGAGTCCTTCTGCGCGGCGATCGCGCGCGCGATGTGATGCTGCGTCACGTGGGTGATTTCGTGCGCGAGCACGCTCGCGAGCTCCGATTCGGACTGCGTGAGGAGGATCAGCCCGGTGTTGACGCCGACGAAGCCTCCGGGCAGGGCGAACGCGTTGATCGTCGGATCGTTCACCGCGAAGAACCGGAAATCGGTCTTGACGTCGGTCGATGCCGCGATCAACCGGTGACCGATCTCGTTCAGGTAGTCGTTGACCTCGGGATCGTTCAGGTACGCACCGCTGGCGCGCAGCTGGTGGACGACCGCTTCGCCGAGCTGGTGCTCCTGCGCCGGCGACAGGCTCGCCTGTGCTGCGTCGCCCAGGTCGGGGAGCGTCTGCGCGCCTGCGTCCGCAATCGGGGCCCTTGCGTAGGGGACGGGTGACAGCGGCGCGCAGGCGAGCGCGACGGCCAGGCAAGCCGGGATCCACCTGCGGGGATGGCGATGGCTGAAAGCGCGTGCTGGCACGAGCCGGGATTTCGAGTTCGTTGGTGCTAAGATGCCGCCCTCGCGAGGGAGTTCACCGCGACAGCCGATTGCCGTCGAAGGATTCATGCCGCGCCCACCCAGACCAGGTCCCGCCCCCGGACGCAGCCCGGAGCCCAAGGCGGGCGCCGTGTCGGGCGCGCCTGCGCCCGGCGGTTCCCCGGGCAAGCGCTCGCCGACGCGCGGGAAAGGCGCGACCACTGCGCATTTTACCCACTTCGACGCGGCCGGGCAGGCGCACATGGTCGATGTCGGCGCCAAGGAAGTCACCCGACGTGTCGCGCGCGCCGGCGGTCGCATCGCCATGAGCCGGGAGACGCTGGCGCTGATCCGCGAAGGGACGGCGAAGAAAGGCGACGTGCTGGGCATCGCCCGCATCGCCGCCATCCAGGCCGCCAAGCGCACGGCCGACCTCATTCCGCTCGCGCATCCGCTGATGCTGACGCGCGTCGCGGTCGACTTTGCGCATCCGGACGACGAGGCCGCGATCGCCATCGAGGTCACCGTCGAGACGCTCGATCGCACCGGCGTCGAGATGGAGGCGCTGACCGGCGTCGCCGCGGGGTTGCTGACGATCTACGACATGTGCAAGGCCGCCGACCGCGGCATGCACATCGAGGGCATCCGCCTGCTCGAGAAGAGCGGCGGGCGCTCGGGACACTACAAGGCCGGATGAATGGCCGGTTGCGCTGCCGCACAACCGCGGCAAGGGGGCGGACGATGAACGGTGCTCTGGTCTGGATCGGACGGGCTGTCGGCGTGATCGGCGTCGCCATCTGCGCGCTGGGCGCGGTCGCGCGGGTCACCGGCCATTACACGCTGGGCAGCTACCAGGCGGGCACGCTGCTGCTTGCAGGGACCGCCGCGATGGTCGCCGGATGCTTCGCCCTGCTGTGGGCGGTGATTGCGCGCGGGCGGGACGGTCGCTGAGCCTTCACCAGTCCCACATCGTGCCGTCCTCGAGACGGTTCACCGGCAGCGCGCTCGGCTTGTACGGATAACGGGCGGCGAGCGCTTCGTCGATGTCGACGCCGTGGCCCGGCGCGTTTCCCGGGTGCAGGTAGCCGTCGCGGAAGAAATAGGTGTGCGGGAACACCGCATCGGTCTCCGCGGTGTGGCGCATGTATTCCTGGATGCCGAAGTTGTGGACCCAGATGTCGAAGTGCAGTGCCGCTCCCATGCACACCGGCGACAGGTCGGTCGCGCCGTGCGATCCGGTGCGCACCTGGTGGAGCTCGGCAAGCTGCGCGATGCGTCGCAGGTGGGTGATGCCGCCGGCATGGACGACTGTCGTGCGGATGTAGTCGATCAACTGCTCGGCGATCAGCGTCTGGCAATCGAAGATCGTGTTGAACACTTCGCCGACCGCGAGCGGCGTCACCGTGTGCCGGCGGATGAGCCGGAAAGCCTCCTGGTTCTCGGCCGGCGTCGGATCCTCCATCCAGAACAGGCGGTAGGGCTCGAGCGCCCGGCCGAGGCGCGCCGCCTCGATCGGCGTCAGCCGGTGGTGCACGTCGTGCAGCAGGTGGTGTTCGAACCCGAAGCGCGCCCGGATCGCGTCGAAGAGCTTCGGGGCATGGTCGAGGTAGCGGGTGGTCGACCAGGTGTTCTCCGTGGCGATCGCCGCATCCGCAGGCTCGTAGTACATCTTGTCCTTCGCGACGCCGTAGGTCGACGAAAGCCCCGGAATCCCGCATTGCGCGCGGATTGCCTTGTAGCCCAGGTCGATGTAATGCGCGACCTGGTCGAGCGTTTCGGCGATGTCCTTGCCGTTCGCGTGCCCGTACACCATGACGCCGTCGCGGCTCGCGCCTCCCAGAAGCTCGTAGAGGGGCAGTCCCGCGACCTTGCCCTTGATGTCCCACAGTGCGGTGTCGACGGCGGCGATCGCGCTCATGGTCACCGGACCGCGTCGCCAGTACGCGCCGCGGTAGAGGTACTGCCAGGTGTCCTCGATGCGCGCGGGATCCCGGCCGACCAGCGCAGGAATCACGTGTTCGGTCAGGTACGCTGCGACCGCGAGCTCGCGGCCGTTCAGCGTCGCGTCGCCGATGCCGGTGACGCCTTCGTCGGTCTCGATCTTCAGCGTGACGAAATTGCGGCCTGGGCAGGTGACGATGACGCGGGCAGCGGTGATCTTCATGGCGCAAAGGCTCGGGGCAAGGGCGGGAACGATGACGGGGACGGAGGCGATCGATGGACTGTCCGCGGGCGCTGCGTGGGTGTCGAGGTCCGGGCCGAGGTCCGGTGGTCTAACCACTTGACCACAGTATAGCGGCGTCGCTATGATGCGTCCACATCGCGTCGCCGGAGGAATCACCGTTGCCCCTGACGGTCGTCGAACCCAAGCGCCTCTATCGCCAGATCGCCGATCAGCTCGCCCAGCTGATCGCGAGCGGCGAGTTTCCGGCGGGCTCGCGCCTGCCGGCGGAGCGCGAGCTCGCGGCGTCGCTGGGCGTGAGCCGCGCATCGGTGCGCGAGGCGATCATTTCCCTCGAGATGAGCTGACTCGTCGAGGTCCGCGTCGGGACCGGAATATTCGTGACGCGGCCGCCCGAGGGGGCGGCGCGCGCGGGGGCCGACGGCGGCCCGGGTCCGTTCGAGCTGCTCGCCGCACGCAGGATGATCGAGGGCGAGATCGCCGCGCTCGCGGCGAAAGGCGCGTCCCTGGAGGACGCCGCAGCCCTTCGCGAAAGCGTCGGGCGCATGGAGGCGATGCTCGACGATTTCCATGCGCGCGAGGCCGAGGACCGTGAATTCCACCTGCTGCTGGCGCGGGCGAGCGGGAACGGGTCGCTCGAGCTGGTCGTCGAAGGCCTGTGGAACCAGCGCGCCGACCTGTGGGGCCGGCTGCAGCAGCACTTCCACACGCGCGAACTCGCCGTGCAGACCATCCGCGACCATGCGGCGATCGCCCGGGCGGTGGCAGCGCACGATCCCGAAGCAGCGCGCGCTGCGATGCACCGCCACCTCTCGCGCGTCGTGCGCGTTTTCCAGCGCGGTGTCGATGCGGAAGCGGGCCGCTCGGCCGCCGCTGCGTCCACCGCAAGACCCGAGCGGCCTGTCCGGCAGGCGAAGGCGCGGGCATGAGTCTCGTCGTGGCACCCGAGGGACACGTTCGTTCCTGCGATCGTCCCGAAACACGCGGGCGATCGATTGTCGACAACTGAAGGAGGACTTGCAATGAGCAACAAGAAGAATTGCCCGGGCGAGCTGCGTCGCCAGACGCTGCGCCTGATGACCGGCGCCGCGATTTCGGTGCTGGCGCTCGGATCGACCGCCACGATGGCGCAGGTTCCCGCACTGCCCAAGAGCCCAGTGACGATCAAAATCGTCGACGTCGCGGGCAACCTCGCGCTGACCCAGGATGCGATCGAGGCGTACCAGAAGGCGCATCCGAACCTGGTGTCGAAGTTCAACTTCACGAAAGCCCCGGCGCCGGAACTGCCCGGCAAGCTGAAGGCGATGCAGGCCGCCGGCCGCAGCGACATCGACATGGTGCTGACCGGCACCGATTTCCTCGCTGCCGGCATCGAGCAGGGTGTGCTGATGAAAATCCTCCCGGCCGACGCGTCGAAGTTCCCCAACCTAATGGCGAATTACCAGCCCGCGGCCGCGAAGATGCAGGAGCTCGCCGGCGACTACGGCATCGAGGTGACCTTCATGCCCGCGGGCCCGCTGCTAGAATACAACCCGGCCACGGTGAAGGACGTCCCGACGACGCCGCAGGAACTGCTCGCCTGGTGCAAGGCGCATCCGAACCGCCTGATCTACGCCCGGCCCGCGAACTCGGGCCCAGGCCGCACGTTCCTGATGGGCCTGCCCTACCTCCTGGGCGACAAGGATCCGAAGGATCCGGTCCACGGCTGGGACAAGACCTGGGCCTACCTGCAGGAGCTCAATTCGTGCATCGAGTACTACCCGTCGGG
>DATIQL010000050.1:0-5858 GCA_035470905.1 Casimicrobiaceae bacterium | reverse complement strand
CATCGCGCGGGCTGGCGCGACATCCTGGAGAACGTCTTCCGCCATCGCTGCCATTACCTGATCGCCGGGCGCGGCGACGCGATCTGCGGCGTGCTGCCGCTCGCCGAGGTGAAGAGCCGCCTCTTCGGCCATGCACTCGTGTCGCTGCCGTTCTGCGTCTACGGCGGCCCCGCCGCGGATGATTCCGCCGCGGAGGACGCGCTGATCGACGCTGCGGTCGAACTGGCACGCTCGTTGCGCGTCGAACATCTCGAGCTTCGCAACCGCGATCCGAAGCGCCCCGATTGGCCGCACCAGGACCTGTACGTGACCTTCCGCAAGACTCTCGCTCCCGACGCCGAGGCGAATATGCTCGCGATCCCGCGCAAGCAGCGCGCGATGGTGCGCAAGGGAATCGCGCGGGGTCTGCGCAGCGAGATCGATGCAGCGCCCGAGCGGTTCTTCGAGCTCTATGCCGACAACATGCATCGGCACGGCTCGCCCGCGCTCTCGCGGGGCTATTTCGAGCGGCTGCGCTCGACTTTCGGCGACGCTTGCGAATGCATGACGGTGACGACGGCCGATGGCAGGCCGGTCAGCGGCGTCCTGTCGTTCTACTTCCGGGACGAGGTTCTGCCGTACTACGCGGGCGACACCGAGGCGGCGCGCGATCTCGCCGCCAACGACTTCAAGTACTGGGAACTGATGCGCCGTGCCTGCGAACGGGGCCTGCGCACGTTCGACTACGGCCGCAGCAAGCGAGGCACAGGATCGTTCGACTTCAAGAAGAACTGGGGCTTCGAGCCCGCGCCGCTCGCCTACGAGTACCAGCTGCTGGCACGCGACAGCGTGCCGCAGAACAACCCCCTCAACCCGAAATACCGGGCTCTTATCGCGACGTGGCGGCGCCTGCCGCGCGCAGTCGTCGACGTCGTCGGGCCGCTGGTCGCGCGCAATCTCGGATGAGGCCGTGCCGGTGAAGCGCGAACCCCTGTCCCTGGTGGCCGCCGGCGCGAGCTCCGCGACGCGTCGGCCCGCAGGCGGAGCATCCGCCGGAATCGGTGGCGGCGCGGCCGGCAGGGCGACGGGAGTCGCGCCCGGCTGGCGCATCGCCCTGCCCGCGCTGGTGCTCGTTCTCGCTTTCATCGTCATGGCGTTTTTCGAGACGGCGGCGGGCATGGCCGGCATCTGGGCGCGCTCGGAGACCTTCGCGCATGGCTTCGTCGTCGCGCCGATCTCGCTGTGGCTGATCTGGCGCATGCGCGATCAGTTGCGGACGCTCGCGCCGCGGCCGTCGTGGCTTGCATTGCCCTTGATCGCCGCCGCGGGATTCGGCTGGCTGCTGGGCGAGGTAGGGGCGGTCAATGCGCTATCCCAGTTCGCGTTCGTGTCGATGCTGGTGCTGGCCGTTCCGGCGATCCTGGGAATCCGCATCACCCGCACGATGCTGTTCCCGCTTGGCTTCCTGTTCTTCTCGGTGCCCATCGGTGAGTTCCTGTTGCCGACGCTGATGGCGCACACGGCGGATTTCACCATCGCTGCGGTGCGGGCGTCGGGGGTGCCGGTCCTGCGCGAGGGCTTGCAGGTGTTCTCGGTTCCGAACGGCCGCTGGTCGGTAGTCGAGGCCTGCAGCGGGGTGCGCTACCTGATCGCGTCGCTGGTCGTCGGGACGCTGTTCGCGTATCTGAACTACGCGTCGATGTGGCGGCGGGTCGCGTTCATCGGCGTCTCGATCGCGGTACCCATCGTCGCCAACTGGCTGCGCGCCTACATCATCGTGATGCTGGGCTACCTGTCCGACAACAGGATCGCGACCGGCGTCGACCACCTGATCTACGGCTGGCTGTTCTTCGGGCTGGTGATGCTGATCATGTTCTGGATCGGCTCGCTCTGGCAGCAGCCTGCTCCTGCGGCTCCCCGCGTGCCGGCGCCGAATGCGGGGCCGGACGTGGCAACGGAACGCAACGCGTCGCCGGTCACGCTGTGGGCCGCCGTGTTCGCGGTGATCGCCGTCGCGGCCGCCTGGCCACTGGCCCATGGCGCGATCCAGCGCAACGCGCCCGATCCGTCGGCGACGATCGCGGACGTCGGTGTTCCCGGCTGGGACGCGGCGGCGGCTCCGGCGGGGAGCTTCACGCCCCACTTCCTGAAACCGTCCGCCGTAAGGCACGAGGTCCTGCGCAGGGATGGCCAGGTCGTCGGCCTCTATATCGCCTATTACCGCGGGCAGAACGACGATCGCAAGCTGGTGAGCTCCGACAACGTCTTGCTCCGCGCCGACGACAAGGTCTGGCACGCGATCGCCGGCGGCGCAGCCACGATGGACATCGGCGGCGTCGCGGTGCCGGTGGTCTCGGCAAGGATTCGCAGCATCGACGGCCAGATGCTGGAAGCGCGCCAGTGGTACTGGATCGATGGTGCGCTGACGGCGAGCGACCCCATTGCGAAGGCCCGGGTCGCGTGGCTGCGGGTCACCGGCCGCGGCGATGATTCGGCAGTGGTCGCGCTCTACACGCCAGCCGGCGAGGGCACGCAGCCGGATGCGACGCTGCAGGCCTTCGTGCGCGACGCCTGGCCCGCGATCGCGTCGGCGCTGGCGGATGCGAAAGGGCGGAAGCGGTGAGCGCAGGTGGCGCAACAGGCGTCGATTCGCGCCCGCTGGTCGCGCACGTCGTCTATCGATTCGACGTCGGCGGCCTCGAAAACGGCGTGGTGAACCTGTTGAACCGGATGCCATCCGAGCGCTACCGGCACGCGGTGGTCTCCCTCACCGAGGTGACGCCTTTCCGCCACCGGGTGCTGCGCGACGACGTCGAGTTCGTCGAGCTGCACAAGGCTCCGGGTCACGGCGTCAGGCTCTTCCCGAAGCTCTTCGGGCAGTTCCGGCGCTTGCGCCCGGCGATCGTGCATACGCGCAACCTCGCCGCACTCGAGGCCACCATTCCCGCAACCTTCGCGGGCGTCCCGGTCCGCGTCCACGGCGAGCATGGCCGCGACGTCGGGGACCTCGACGGCTCGAACCGCACCTACCGCATGGTCCGCCGCATGCATCGGCCGTTCGTCACCCAGTATGTCGCCCTGTCGCAGGATCTCGAGCGCTACCTGGTCGACGCGATCGGCGTGCCTCGCCGGCGGATCGAGCGGATCATCAACGGGGTCGATACGCAGGCATTCGCACCTGTGACCTCGCGCCGGATGCCTACTGGGTGTCCGTTCAGCGAGCCCGGCGCGTTCGTCTTCGGAACCGTCGGACGCCTGCAGGCGGTCAAGAATCAGGCGCTGCTCGCGCGCGCATTCGTGCGCCTGCTGGAGATCGCGCCGGATCTGCGCGAGCGCGTCCGCCTGGTCATCGTCGGGGAAGGGTCGACGCGCGCCGAAATAACACGGATTCTTGCCGATGCGGGCGCGGCGGCGCTGGCCTGGCTTCCCGGCGCGCGCGACGACGTCGCGCAGGCGTTGCGCTCGTTCGATGCTTTCGTGCTTCCCTCGCTCGCCGAAGGCATCTCGAACACCATCCTCGAAGCGATGGCGAGCGGGCTTCCGGTGATCGCCACCCGCGTCGGCGGCAATGCCGAGCTGGTGGAAGACGGCACGACCGGCACGCTCGTCGCCTCGGCAGACAGCGAAGCGCTGGCAATGGCGATGCTGCGTTACGCGCGCGACCCTGGACTCGCGCGATCGCATGGACAGGCCGGACGCGCCCGTGCCGAACACCATTTCAGCCTCGATGCCATGGTCGCGCAGTACACGGCGCTCTACGATCGGCTGCTGGACAGTCGGCGCGGCCGATTGTCACGTGTCATCCGCACCGACGCCAGCCAACGGGCCGCGCGCGCGACGTCGGGAGGCCACTGACCATGTGCGGAATCACGGGCATCTTCGACACGCGCGGACGCAGGGACATCGATCGCGGGATCCTCGTTCGCATGAACGAGTCGCAGCACCACCGCGGTCCGGACGAGGTCGGCGTGCACGTTGAGCCCGGCGTCGGGCTGGGGCACCGGCGGCTGTCGATCATCGATCTCTCCACCGGGCAGCAGCCGCTGTACAACGGGGACCGCAGCGTCTGCATCGTCTACAACGGCGAGGTCTACAACTACCAGGCGCTGATCAGCGAGCTGACCGCGCTGGGCTACCGATTTCACACCAGGAGCGATACCGAGGCGATCGTCCACGCCTGGGAAGCCTGGGGCGAGGATTGCGTCGAGCGGCTGCGCGGCATGTTCGCATTCGCGCTGTGGGACCGCAATCGCGAGACGCTGTTCCTCGCACGCGACAGGCTGGGCGTGAAGCCGCTGCATTACGCGCTGCTCCCCGACGGCACGCTGCTGTTCGGCTCCGAGCTCAAGTCGCTGCTTGCCCACGGAGGCCTGCGCCGCGACATCGATCCCCTGGCGGTCGAGGAATACTTCGCGCTGGGCTACGTCGCCGAGCCGCGGACGATCTTCCGCGGTGCGCGCAAGCTTCCGCCTGCACACGTGCTCACGATCCGCCGCGGCCAGCCGGTCCCCGAGCCGCGCGAATACTGGGACGTCCGCTTCTCCTGCTCCGCCTCGATCGGGCTCGCCGAAGCCAGCGAGGAGTTGCAGCGCCGCCTCGACGAATCGGTGCGCCTGCGGATGATCGCCGAGGTGCCACTGGGGGCGTTCCTGTCCGGCGGCGTCGATTCGAGCGCGGTCGTCGCGTCGATGGCGGGGCTGTCGGAAACGCCGGTCAACACCTGCTCGATCGCGTTTGCCGATCCGGCGTTCGACGAATCGCGCTACGCGAAGCTGGTCGCCGACCAGTACCACACCGCGCATCACACCGACCTGGTCGAAAGCGACGATTTCGACCTGATCGACACGCTGGCGCGTCTTTACGACGAGCCCTATGCCGACAGCTCGGCGATTCCGACCTACCGCGTCTGCCAGCTCGCGCGCAAGCACGTGACCGTCGCGCTATCCGGCGACGGGGGCGACGAGAGCTTCGGGGGTTACCGGCGCTACCGGCTGCATCTCGCCGAAGAGCGCCTGCGGGCGGCGATGCCGCTGGCCCTGCGCCGGTCGCTGTTCGGCCCGCTGGGGCGTGCGTACCCGAAGCTCGACTGGGCGCCGCGAATGTTCCGCGCCAAGACCACGTTCGAGGCGCTGGCACGGAATTCGGTCGAGGCCTATTTCAACAGCGTGTCCTACCTGCGCGCACCCCTGCGCTCGCAGCTCTACAGCTCCAAACTTCGCGCCGAGCTGGGAGGTTACGACGCGCGCGACGTGTTCGATCGCCACGCGCGGCAGGCGGGCACCGACGATCCGCTGGCGCTGATCCAGTATCTCGACCTCAAGACCTACCTCGTCGGCGACATCAACACCAAGGTCGACCGCGCGAGCATGGCGCATTCGCTGGAAGTGCGCGAGCCGCTGATGGATCACGAGCTGGTCGAGTGGCTGGCATCGCTGCCCTCCGACCTCAAGATCCGGGGCGGCGAGGGCAAGTTCCTGCTCAAGAAGAGCATGGAAGGGCGCCTCCCGGACGAGGTCCTGTACCGGCCGAAGATGGGATTCGCGGTGCCGCTTTCACGCTGGTTCCGGGGTCCGCTGCGCGATCGCGTCCGCGCGACGCTGCACGGCGGAGCGCTGCTCGAATGCGGGATGTTCAATCCGGCGACGCTGCACCGCATCGGCGACGAGCACCTCGCGGGCTCGCGCGACCACAGCACGCCGATCTGGACGCTGCTGATGTTCGAGGCTTTCCTGCGCAACGTGATGTCCGGCGAGATTGCATCGCAGCCCCTGCACCAGGCTGCGTGAGCATCGATGATGCGCATCCTCCACGTCCTCGACCATTCGCTGCCGCTGCACAGCGGCTACGCGTTCCGGACCGCAGCCATCCTGCGCGAACAG
>DATIQL010000049.1:0-4819 GCA_035470905.1 Casimicrobiaceae bacterium | reverse complement strand
GCTTCAGCCTGAACAACGCGATGCTGATCATCGCCGGCTCGCTGGTGGGCTCGTCGGGCGCGATCCTGAGCTACATCATGTGCAAGGCGATGAACCGCTCGTTCTTCAACGTGATCCTCGGCGGCTTCGGCGGCGAGGCCGCGGGGCCTGCGGCCGGTGGTGCCGAGAAGCGGCCGGTCAAGAGCGGCAGCGCCGACGACGCCGCGTTCGTGCTCGCGAATGCCGAGACCGTGATCATCGTCCCCGGCTATGGCCTCGCGGTGGCGCGTGCGCAGCATGCGGTGAAGGAGCTCGCCGAGAAGCTCACCGAGAAGGGCATCAGCGTCAAGTACGCGATCCACCCGGTGGCCGGGCGCATGCCCGGCCACATGAACGTGCTGCTCGCCGAGGCCGAGGTGCCCTACGACCAGGTCTTCGAGATGGAGGACATCAACAGCGAATTCGGCTCGACCGACGTCGCGCTGATCCTCGGCGCCAACGACGTCGTCAATCCGCTCGCCGAGCAGAAAGGCAGCCCGATCTACGGGATGCCGATCCTGGAGGCGCACAAGGCGCGCACGGTCATCGTCAACAAGCGCTCGATGGCGGCGGGCTATGCGGGCCTCGACAATCCGCTGTTCTACATGGACAAGACGATGATGGTCTTCGGCGACGCGAAGAAGGTCGTCGAGGACATCGTCAAGGCGATCGACTGACGCCCGGGTGCCTGCCGGTCGGGGCACCCGCCTCCGCTAGATTGCCGGCGCGACCCCGGGGGCCGCACATCGCATCGACCGTTCGTGTCCGGCCCGCTCTCCCACCTGACGATCCTCGACCTGTCCCGCGTGCTCGCGGGACCGTGGTGCACGCAGCTGCTCGCCGATCTGGGCGCGACGGTCATCAAGATCGAGCGGCCGGGGACCGGTGACGACACGCGCGCCTGGGGCCCGCCGTTCCTGAAGGACCGTGCCGGCAACGACACCGCCGAGGCCGCGTACTACCTCTCGTGCAACCGCGGCAAGCATTCGGTCGCGATCGACTTCACCCAGGCCGAGGGACGCGACCTGGTGCTGGCGCTCGCGCGCGAATCCGACGCCCTGGTCGAGAACTTCAAGGTCGGCGGGCTCGCGAAATACGGCCTCGACTACCCGAGCGCGGCGAAGGTCAATCCGCGACTCGTCTATGCGTCGATCACGGGATTCGGCCAGGAGGGCCCCTACGCGGACCGCGCCGGCTACGACTTCATCATCCAGGGGATGAGCGGATTCATGAGCGTCACCGGCGAGCGCGACGACCTCCCGGGCGGCGGGCCGCAGAAGGCGGGGGTGGCGATCACCGATCTGATGACGGGGATGTACACGACCGTCGCCGTGCTGGCGGCCCTCGCGCACCGCGACCGGACCGGCACCGGGCAATGGATCGATGCGTGTCTTTTCGATTCCGCGGTGGCGATGATGTCGGTCCTGAACATGAACTACCTGGTGAGCGGCATGGCGCCGCAGCGGGCCGGCAATGCGCACCAGAACATCGTGCCTTACCAGGTGTTCGCGTGCGCCGACGGGCACCTGATCCTCGCCGTCGGCAACGACACGCAGTTCGCGCGGTTCTGCGACATCGCGGGGGTGCCGGCGTGGGCGCGCGATCCGCGCTTCTCCACCAACGCCGAGCGGGTCCGGAACCGCGAGACCCTGGTGCCGATGATCGGCGCGCTGCTGCGCGGGCGGACGCAGCGCGACTGGCTGGCAGCCCTCGAAGGGGCGGGCATACCCGGCGGGCCGATCAACCGCATCGACCAGGTGTTCGCCGATCCGCAGGTCGTCGCTCGCGGCATGCGGTTCGACCTTCCCCACCCGCTGGCGGGCTCGGTCCCGCAGGTTGGCGTGCCGCTTCGCCTGTCGGCGACGCCGCCGTCGCCGAACGCCCCGCCGCCGCTGCTGGGCGAGCATACGGCGTCGGTGCTTAAGGAGCGGCTGGGCATCGACCCGCAGAGGCTCGAAGATCTCGCGGCGCGCGGCATCGTCGGTCTGTGCCGGCGTGCGGGGGATGCGCCGGCCGGTCATGACGGAGCACGGGGAGGGAATTGACAATGGCGAACGGCATCACGCGCAAGCCGGCGTTCTGGGTCGTCTACGCGCTGGTCTCGCTGGCGGCGCTGGCCGTGGCATTGCGGCTGTTTCCGCTCGCCATCCCGATCGTCAATCTCGACGTCAGGATGTCGCGTGGCGAAGCGGTCGCGGCCGCCCGCGCGCTTGCGGCGCGGCTCGAGCTCGCGCCGGCAGAAGCGCGCTCGGCGGTGCGCTTCAACCACGATTCGGAGACGCAGAACTACATCGAGCTCGAAGGCGGCGGCAAGAGCGCGTTCGCGCAACTGACCCGCGGCGGGGTCTACGCGCCGTACTGGTGGGAGGTGCGCCTGTTCCGGCCCGGCGCCATCGACGAGACGGTCATCCGGCTTCGTCCCGACGGCAGACCCGACGGTTTCGAGCGGCGTCTGCCCGAGACCTATGTGCGCGATCCCGCGCGCAAGGCGCTCGCCGAGGCCGAGGCGCGGACGATCGCGGAGCAAGGCGCACGGGACGATTTTCACGTCGACCTGTCGGCTTACCGTTTCCTCGAGCATTCGCAGCAGACGGAGCCCGGTGGCCGCGTCGACCACAGCTTCACCTACGAGCGCCCGGAGGCGCTGGGCGAGGCCCGCGTGCGCCTGCGGCTGGTCGTTTCCGGCGATGAGCTGACGGGTGTCACGCCTTTCGTGCACGTTCCGGAATCCTTCGACCGGCGCTTTGCGGAGCTGCGCAGCACCAACGACCTGATCGCCAACCTCGCTGCACTGTCCGCGGGGATTCTGTACGGCATCGGTGGTTGCGTCCTCGGCGTGCTGTGGCTCGCGCGCAGGCACTGGCTCGAGTGGAAGCCCGCGGTCGTCGCGGGACTTTGCGTCGGCAGCCTGCTCGCGCTCGCTTCGCTCGCGTCGGCGCCGACGGCGTGGTTTGGCGCCGATACGACGCAGACGGTCGCGACGTTCTGGGCGCGGCAGGCCGGAACCGCGGTGCTGGTCGCCGTTGCCGGCGGGCTCGCCTATGCGCTCACGTTCATGGCGGCGGAAAGCCTGTCGCGGCGCGCATTCCCGCATCAGCCCCAGCTGTGGCGGTTGTGGTCGCGCGATGCCGGCCCGACGCGGCAGGTGGCAGGGCGAACGCTGGGCGGATACCTGTTCGTGCCGATCGACCTCGCGCTGATCGCGGCGTTCTATTACGCGACCAACCGCTGGCTCGGCTGGTGGCAGCCTTCGGAAGTCCTGACCGATCCCAACATCCTCGGCTCGTCGGTGCCGGCGGCGACGCCGATCGCCATCGCGCTGGAAGCGGGATTCATGGAGGAATGCGTGTTCCGCGCGATTCCCCTTTCGCTGGGCGCGTTGATCGGCGCCCGCTACGGCCGGCGCGGCCTCGGCATCGCGCTCGCCGTCGTGCTCCAGGCCGTGGTGTTCGGCAGCGCGCATGCGAACTATCCGGGTCTTCCCGCGTACTCGCGTCCGATCGAGCTGCTGCTGCCGTCGATCGTCTGGGCGCTGATCTTCCTGCGCTTCGGCCTGCTGCCGACGATCCTGCTGCACGCCACCTTCGATGTCTCGCTGCTCTCCATTCCGGTCTTCCTGGTCGACGCCCCGGGGGCGCGCCTGCAGCAGGCACTGGTGATCCTGGCCGCGGCGACGCCGCTGGTCGTCATCCTGCTGCGCCGCCTGCAGGCAGGCGCGTGGGGCGAGCTTCCCGAAGCCCTGCGCAATGCAGGATGGCGCCCCGCGGTCCCCGCACCCGAGCCGCAGCCGGAGCCGCCGAGCGACCGCGCAGCCGGTCCGATCGCGACCCGATTCCAGAACGCATTTCCGTGGCTCGGCATCGCGGGGCTGGTCGCGTGGGCTGCGTTCGCACCCTTTCGCGCGGACGTCGCGCCGATGACGCTCGACCGCGCCGACGCGATCACGGCAGCCGACGCCGCGCTCGCGGCGCGCGGCGTGACCCTCGGCCCGCAGTGGAAGCGATTTGCCGTCGTCAGGCTCGCGAGCGATGTTCCGCAGCAATGGCAGGCGCACAAGTTCGTATGGCGCGAAGTCGGCGACAAGGCGTATCGCGCGCTGGTCGGCGGCCCGCTCGCACCCCCGGTCTGGGAGGTTCGCTATGCGACTTTCGGCGGCGACGTCGTCGCCCGCGCCGAGGAATGGCGCGTCACCGTCGCGAGCGATCGCAGCGTCCGCACGGTGGTCCACGAGCTGCCCGAGGCCCGTGCTGGTGCGCGGCTGTCGAGGCAGGCTGCATTCGAAATCGCCGCACGCGAGCTGAAGCTGCGATTCGGCGTCGATGCCGCCAAGTTGCAGCTCGTCGCCGCCGACGAGCAGCAACGCCCGGCGCGCACCGACTGGTCGTTCGTCTTCGGCGATCCGGGCGTGGGTGTCGGCAAGGGAGGCGAAGCGCGCTATGCGGTCGCGATCGGCGGAGACGAAGTGACGGCAGCGGGCCGCTTCCTGCACCTACCCGAGACCTGGTTGCGTGCCGAGCGCGAGCGCGACAACCGGCTGCAGGTCCTCGCCCTCGCCGGCGCCGCGATCTTCCTGGCCGCCGGGCTCGCGGCGCTGATCGTCGGCATCCGCAGATGGGTCCGGCACCGTGTCAACACCCGCGCGCTGCGCTGGGTCATGGTCGCGAGCTTCGCGCTCACCGTGCTGGGCGCAGTGAACGGATGGCCGGTGGTCGCGATGCAATTGAGCACCACCGATCCGGTTGCCTCGCAGCTGGCGGTGAAGCTCGTCGCGGGCATCGCCTCGGCGCTCGCCGTCGCGCTC
>DATIQL010000048.1:0-4481 GCA_035470905.1 Casimicrobiaceae bacterium | reverse complement strand
CTCGACGTTCACCCGCTACAAGACGCCGGCATACGTGAACCTCGATTTCAAGGTGACTTTCACGCCGTACCTGCTGCGCAAGGACCTCGACCTCGGGCTCGACGCGGGACGGCGCTTCGAAGTGCCGATGCCGCTCGCCTCGATCACGCGCGACCTGGTGCAGTCGATGATGGGCAACGGCATGACGGAACAGGATTTCGCGACCCTGCTGGTGCAGCAGGCCCGGGCTTCCGGGATCGAACTCGCGCCGGAGAACGTCGAGGTCTCCGACGGTCTGCACTGACGGGCGGGCGCAGCGGATCCGGGGCGGGCGTGTGAGGGCGGCGATTGAAACGGAGGGCGAAAGGGTGACGGCATCAGGCGCCGCGCAGCCGCGGATCCGCATCCTGGCGGCCGGCAAGCACTACGACACGCTCCAGGTGTTCCGCGACGTCGATCTCGACATCGGCAACCGCGAAGTCGTCGCGATCATCGGGCCGTCGGGCTGCGGCAAGACGACGCTGCTGCGGTGCATCGACGGTCTCCTGCCGCTGACGTCGGGCGAACTTCGGGTGGAAGGCGAACCGGTGCGCGGCCCGCGAGAGGGTGTCGCGATGGTGTTCCAGCACTTCGGCCTGTTCCCGTGGAAGACCGTGGCGCAGAACGTCGCCTATGGAGTCAAGCTCGCGGGCCGCGGCGCCGACACGATCGCGGCGAAAGTGTCTGAATGCGTCAAGCTCGTCGGGCTCGCGGGATTCGAGCACTACTATCCGTACCAGATCTCCGGGGGCATGCAGCAACGCTGCGGCCTCGCCCGCGCACTCGCCGTCGAGCCGCGGGTGCTCCTGATGGACGAGCCTTTCGGCGCGGTCGACGCCCAGACGCGCGAGATCCTCCAGTTCGAGCTCCTGAAGATCTGGGAGATGCGGCCGACGACGATGGTCTTCGTGACGCACTCGATCGAGGAAGCCGTGCTGATGGGTGACCGGATCGTGGTGCTCAAGGGGCGCCCGAGCACCGTCCACGAAGTCGTCGAAGTCGATTTGCCGCGACCGCGCGATCGCAGGACGCTGACGCTGCCGCGCTTTTCGCAGTTGCGGGAGCATGTCTGGAGCACGTTGATGGCCGAAGCACTCAAGGCCGAATACGAAGTCAGGAAATAGGCGAGCTTTCACTTTCCACGAAAGTCAGGAGGCAACATGACGCGTAAGAGCGTGGTATCGATCAACGGCATCGGCGCTGCCTGCCTACTGGCGGCGCTGGCCCTCGCACCCGCAACGTCCGGCGCGCAGGAGCCGAAGCTGACCTTTGCCGTCCCGGGGATCCCGCCGGTGTTCGCCGGCGTCATCGCGATGGTCGCGGACAAGGAAGGCTTCTTCAAGAAGCACGGTGTCGACGTCGACGTGCGCGCGTTCGAGACCGGGGCCGCCGCATCGCGGGCCGTCGCCAGCGGCGAGATCGCGATGGCCCTGTCGCCGTCGCCGCTGGTGGTGAGCCAGGTCTCGAACTCCGACGTCAAGCTCGTCGGGATCTACGGCCTCGAGCACCCCGATTGGCTGATCGGCTCGACCGACCCGAACGCGAGCTGCCAGACGATCAAGGGGCAGGCGGTTGGCGTCGACGCCGTCGGCGGGGCGCGCTCGATCGCGCTCAAGACGATGCTGATCGGCGGCTGCCACATGAAGATCGACGACGTGCAGCAGGTGGCGCTGAGCTCCAACGTCGCGCCGGCGATGGTCGCGGGCCAGATCAAGTACGGTGCGCTGCACATCGACGACGTGGCGGTGCTCGAGGCCCAGACCGGCAAGCCGATCAAGACCGTGGTGACGCAGAAGACCTCGCGGCCACTGGACCACTACATGCTCGTGGTCGTGAACAAGGACAAGCTGGCGCAGAACCGCGACGCGTACGTGCGCGCCGTGGCCGGGTTGATCGACGCCGAGCGCTTCATGCGCAACCCCGCCAACGCGGCGAAGGTGGCGCAGGACGCCAAGCCGACCGGCCACAGCCCCGAGCAGGCGGAGCAGGCGCTCAAGGCGTATCTCGCGATGGGCTTCTGGCCGAACGACACCGACGGCCTGACCGAGAAGAACCTGGAGCTCGTCGGCAAAGTGATGAAGAACGTCGGCAACATCAAGCCCGACAAGCAGCCCGCGCCGTATGACCGCATCGCCGATCCCTCCGTCTGGCGCGATGCGATGAAGCTGGTCCAGCACTGAAACGATGCGCCGGGAGCGCCCCCGGTTCCGCAACCTGACCATCGCCGCGAGCCTCGTGCTCGGGGCGATCGTGTGGCAGGTTGCGGGCCGGCTGACGTCGGACGCGTTCTGGGCGCCGCTGTCCGCGACGCTCGCGAGCCTCGCGGGGGTGGCGAGAAGCGGCGTGCTGCTGCGCCAGGCGGTGAGCTCGTTCGAGCTCTACCTGGCCGGACTCGAGGCCGCCGTCGCGGTGGGAGCGCCGCTGGGGATGCTGCTCGCGCGTGTCGGCTGGCTGCGGGTCGCGCTCGAGGACTACATCATGATGCTCTACGCCACGCCGATGGTGGCGCTCATCCCGTTCATCCTGTCGATCATGGGTTTCGGGTTCGCCCCGAAGGTGCTGGTGGTGTTCCTGTTCGCCGTGTTCCCGGTGCTCTACAACACCATCGAGGGCGCCCGCAGCATCCGGCCCGAGCTGGTCGAGGTGGCGCACTCGTTCCGGTCGAGCGAGTGGCGGCTGTGGTGCGAAGTCCTGGTCCCGTACACGCTGCCGTTCATGATGACCGGTGTGCGGCAGGCGATCGCCCGCGGACTCGTGGGCATGGTTGCCGCCGAATTCTTCCTGAGCCCGTCCGGCCTCGGGCAGATGATCATGATGGGGTCGCAGAACTTCGACACCGCCGGGATGCTCGCCGCGATCCTGATCATCGTGCTGCTCGGTGTCGGGCTGATGGATCTCGGCCGCTACCTCGAGCGCCGCTTCGCGCCGTGGCGCGGCTACCAGCCATGAACCCTGCCGGCGCGGCAACGCTGTCGGCGACGCTCCCCCGCCGCCGCTTCGTCCGCGACTCGCCGCTCGTGCTCAAGGCGATCGCCGGCGTGTTGCTGCTGGCGCTGTGGGAGGGCGTGGTGCGCGCCTGGGCGCCGGCGTACGTCGCGCGCCCGACCGGGATCGCCCGAGTCTTCGCCAGCGTCATCACCGATCCGCAGTTCCTCGCCGCCGCCTTCGCGACGCTGAGCGCCGTCGTGGTCGGATTGGCGATCTCGCTCGTCGCCGGCACCGCAGTCGGCTTCGCCATGGGACGGATCGCGCCAGTCGAATGGAGCCTGCGCTACTACGTGAACAGCCTGTTCGCGACCCCGATGGTCGCCATCCTCCCGCTGCTAGCGCTGTGGTTCGGCTACAACGGAGACACGCGGCTCGCCGTGGTCATCTTCGCTTCGTTCTTCTCCATCGCGATCAATGCGGCCGACGGCGCGCGATCGGTGCCGCCGGAGTACCTCGAGGTGGCGCGCTCGTTTCGCGCACGGCCTCTCGCAACGCTGGTCGACGTCGTCGTCCCGGCGTCGCTCCCCTACCTGCTCGCCGGCGTGCGGCTGGGCGCAGGGCGGGCGCTCATCGGCGCGGTGGTCGCGGAGTACTTCGTCTCGATCCCGGGGCTGGGCTACTACATCCTCTACAATTCGCGGACGTTCAAGCACGACGAGGCGTTCGTCGGGGTGCTCGTGCTGGTTGCGGTGGGCGTGGCCTTCGAGGCGCTCACGCGCTGGCTGACCCGGCGATACCTCCCCTGGCACCGCCGGCAATGAGGCGCTAGCGTCGACCCGTCAGCCGCGACATGACCCGTCCCCCGAACATCGCGGCCCTGCTCGACACCTATCCGCGACCGCGCCCGCCGCTGACGCAGGCGCACGAGGCGATCTTCGCGCAGCAGTACCGGATCAACCGCGATGGCTCCGGCGCAGTCGAAGGACTCGCCCAGCGCCTCGAACGATGGATGCACGCGCGTGTCGCGCGACAGCCCGGCGGTCCGATCCTGGAACTCGGCGCGGGGACCCTCAATCACCTGCAATTCGAGCCGCCAGGCGAGACCTACGACGTCGTCGAGCCGTTCCACGAGCTCTACCGCGGCCGGCCCGAAGCGGCGCGGATCCGGTCGTTCTACGACAGCGTCGGCGAGGTTCCACCCGACCGCAGCTACCACCGGATCGTCTCCGTCGCCGTGCTGGAGCACCTGACCGACCTTCCGCGCGAGGTCGCCGGCGCCGCGCTGCACCTGCGCCCGGGCGGGATCTTCCAGGCAGGCATCCCCAGCGAAGGCGGCTTCCTGTGGGGAATCGGCTGGCGCTTCTCGACCGGCATCAGCTATCGTCTGCGGACCGGCCTCGACTACGGGATCGTGATGCGGCACGAGCATGTCAACCGGGCGCCCGAAATCCTGGCGGTCGTCCGACACCTGTTCGAACGGGTCGCGGTCCGGCGGTTCCCCTTTCAGGGCCATCATGCGAGCTTCTACACGTACA
>DATIQL010000047.1:0-5690 GCA_035470905.1 Casimicrobiaceae bacterium | reverse complement strand
AGTCGAGCGTCAGGTCGGGGCGCAGCGGCACCGGCACGTAGCGCATCCGTGCATGGCTCACGTAAGCCCGATACATGACGAACGTCGGGTCCGGCGCGACGACGACGGCGCCCGGCTCCGCCACCGCGGTCGTGACGAGCTGCAGGATCTCGTCCGAGCCATTGCCCAGGACCAGCGCAACCTCGTCCGGCAGGCGCAGCGTCGCGCGCAGCGCATCCCGGACCGCGTCGGCACCGCCGTCCGGATATCGGTTCAGGGGTACGTCCGCGATTGCCGCCGCGAGCTTTCGCTTGACGGCCTCGGGGAGCCCGTGGGGGCTCTCGTTGGCGTCGAGCTTGATCATCCGGCCGGCCTTGGCGACCGCGTAGGCGCGAAGGGCGCGGACATCGGCGCGGACGGTGGCCGCGACGCGCGCGGCAACGTCCTCGTCGGCGACGGCAAGACGCCGCGGGCGGGGGTCGTTCATTGGTCCCGCCGAACCTCGGCCGAGCGGGCATGCGCGATCAGGCCCTCGCCGCGGGCCAGCGTCGAGGCGACGCCTGCGAGCGCGCGGGCCGTCTCCGGCGCGATGCGCAGGATGCTGCTGCGCTTCTGGAAATCGTAGACGCCCAGCGGCGATGAGAAGCGCGCGGTGCGGCCCGTCGGCAGCACGTGATTCGGGCCGGCGCAGTAATCGCCCAGCGCCTCGCAGGAATGGTGGCCGACGAAAATCGCCCCCGCATGGCGCAGCTGAGGCAGCAGCGCATCCGGGTCTGCGACGGCGAGCTCGAGATGCTCGGGCGCGATCCGGTTGGAGATCTCGCAGGCTTCGGCGAGATCGCGCACCTTGACCAGCGCACCGCGGCGCCGGAACGACTCGGCGATGATCGCAGCGCGGGGCATCTGCCCGAGCCAGCGCTGCGCACTGTCGGCGACGCGCTCGATCAGCGCGGCGTCGGGTGTTACCAGGATCGCCTGCGCGAGCTCGTCGTGCTCGGCCTGCGAGAACAGGTCGATTGCGACCCAATCGGGGTTGGCGCTGCCATCCGCCAGCACCAGGATCTCGGACACGCCGGCGACCATGTCGATGCCCACGGTCCCGAACACGCGGCGCTTGGCGGCCGCGACATAGGCATTGCCCGGGCCGCAGATCTTGTCGACGGCGGGAATGGTCGCGGTTCCGTAGGCGAGTGCCGCGATCGCCTGCGCGCCGCCGATCGTGAACGCGGAGGAGACGCCGGCCACGTGCGCAGCCGCGAGCACCAGCGGATTGCGCGCGCCCTGGGGCGTGGGCACGACCATGACGATCTCGGCGACGCCCGCGACACGGGCCGGAATCGCGTTCATCAGCACCGACGACGGATAGGCCGCCTTGCCGCCGGGCACGTAGATGCCGACGCGGTCGAGCGGGGTCACGCGCTGGCCGAGCTCGGTGCCATCGGCACTGCGCATGCTGAAACCGCCGCCGCGCTGGCGCTCGTGGAAATCGCGGATGCGCTGCGCCGCCGTCGTCAGCGCGTCGCGCTCGACAGCCGGCAGCGAGTCGTAGGCTTCGCGCATCGCCTCGGCGCTGATGCGCAGGTCGGCGGCCCCGGCGACGGCAAGACCGTCGAAACGCGCCGTGTACTCGAGCAGCGCCGCATCGCCGCGGGCGCGCACGTCGGCGATGATTGCCGCCACCGTCGCGTCCACCGCGGGATCCTGGCCCGCCTCGAAAGCGATCAACGCGTCGAGCTCGGCCGTGAAGCCCGGCGCGGCAGAATCGAGCCGGCGCAGCGTCAGCTTCGGGGCTGCTGCAGTCATTGCACGCCCCCGGCGCCCGGGGCCGCCGCCGCTGCGCTGCCCCCGGCCGCCTCGACCGCTGCGGCGATCGCGTCGAGCAGCGGCTTGGCCTGCTCGCGTTTCAGCTTGAGCGCGGCCGGATTGACGATCAGCCGCGAGCTGATCGGCATGATCTCCTCGACCGCGACGAGATCGTTGGCCTTGAGGGTGTTCCCGGTCGACACCAGGTCGACGATCGCATCGGCGAGCCCGACCAGCGGGGCGAGCTCCATCGAGCCATAGAGCTTGATCAGGTCGACGTGCATGCCCTTGGCCGCGAAATGCTCGCGCGCCGTCCGGACGTATTTGCTCGCCACGCGGATTCGCGCGCCGCGCTGGATGCTGCGCGCCCAGTCGTAGTCACGGCGCGTCGCGACGACCAGCCGGCAGCAGCCGATGCCCAGGTCCAGCGGCTGGTACAGACCTTCGCTGCCGTGCTCGAGCAGCACATCCTTGCCCGCGACCCCGAGGTCGGCCGCGCCGTACTGCACGTACGTCGGAACGTCGGAGGCCCGCAGGATGACGACCGACACCCCGGGCCGGTTGGTCGCGAGGATCAGCTTGCGCGACTCGCGCGGATCCTCGACGGGCGTGACGCCGGCCGCCGCGAGCAATGGCAGCGTTTCGTCGAGGATGCGCCCCTTGGACAGCGCAATCGTGATCGTGGACACGGGGTCGGTGCGGCGGCTCGGGCCGTGAATGGCCCGCAACGCGCCATTTTACCCTTCGCCGGACTCCGGGATCTCGCGAGGATGCGCTGGCTGCGCATCGCGGTCCCAGGCGAGGCGTCCGGCGACATAGGTCGCGCGAATCGCGCGATCGTCGCCCAGCGCCATCTGCACGGCGAGCGCCTCGTCGATGTCGGCGACATAGCGCATCCGGAAATCGATCAGCGGCGTCGAATTGAGGTCGAGCACGACGAGGTCGGCATCGCGCCCCGGCGCGATCGACCCGATCTGCGCGTCCAGGTCGAGCGCCTGCGCGCCGCCCCGCGTGGCGAGCCACCAGGCGCAGGCGGCGGGCAGCGGGTGCAAGGAGAGCTGCGCGACCTCGCTTGCCGCCTGCATCGTTCGCAGCATCGAGAAGCTCGTGCCACCGCCCAGGTCCGTTCCCAGCGCGACACGGACCGGGCGTTTCGCGTCGAGCGCGCGCTGCAGCGAAAACAGTCCGCTGCCCAGGAAATTGTTCGACGTCGGGCAATGCGCGAGCGCGGTCTGCGTCTGCGCAAGTTGCGCGAACTCGCTCTCGTCGAGATGGATGCCGTGCGCGTAGATCGCCCGCCGACCCAGCAGTCCGAAATGCGCGTAGACGTCGAGATAGCGCGCATGTGCCGGATAGAGCGCGTGTATCCAGTCGACCTCGGCCCGGTTCTCCGCGACGTGCGACTGCAGATAGGCGCCGGGGGTCTCGCGCCACAGCGCCGCGGCGGCCTCGAGCTGCGCCGGCGTCGACGTCGCGGCGAACCGCGGCGTCACCGCATAGGCGAGCCGTCCGTGCCCGTGCCAGCGCCGGATCAGCGCCTTGCTGTCGTCGTAGCCGCGCTGCGCATCGTCGCGCAGCCCGGCAGGCGCGTTGCGGTCCATCAGCACCTTGCCCGCGATCATCCGCAGATCGTGCTGCTGCGCCGCCTCGAACAGCGCGTCGACCGACTGCGGATGGACGGTCCCGAACACCGCGGCCGTCGTGATGCCGTGGCGCAGGTTCTCGGCGACGTAGCGCGCCGCGATCTCCCGCGCGTAGTCGAGGTCGTGGTACGCCTGTTCCGCAGGGAACGTACGGGTCGTCAACCACTCCAGCAGCGGCTTGCCACCGGCACCGATCACCGGCAGCTGCGGGTAGTGGACGTGCGCATCGACGAAACCCGGGCTGATCAGCGCATGGGCATAGCTCCTGACTTCCGTACCCGGGGGGAGCCGCGCCGCCACTTCGGCCGCGGGGCCGCAATCGACGATGCGTCCGCCTGCCATCGCGACGATCGCATCGGGCTCGTAGCAATGCGCCGCCGCGCCGTCGACGAAGGGATTGCCGCGGAACGTGTAGAGCCCGCCGCGGATCGCAATGGGATTGACGGCCCCCACGCTTGCGGCCGTCGCCGCTGCGCTGCCCCCCGAGGGGGAGCTGTTCGCGCCTTGGGACGGCCCGGCGGCGCTCACTGGACGGCCCCCACGCTTGCGGCTGCCGCGGCCACGCTACTGGCGGGCAGTGCGGATGTTCGGGGGTGGCGGGATGCCGGCATTGCTGCGAAACGGATTGATGTCGAGACCGCCGCGGCGGGTGAAGCGCGCGAGCACCGTCAGCGCCTCGCATCCGCAGCGCGCCGCGACATCGACGAAGATCCTCTCGACGCAGTGCTCGTGGAATCCCGCGTGACAGCGATACGACACCAGATAGCGCAGCAGGGCCTCGCGGTCGATCCGCGGACCGCGATAGGCGATCTGCAGCGACGCGATGTCGGGCTGGCCGGTCACCGGGCACACCGACCGGAACAGGTTGGTCGTCAGCGTCTCGGTCACGGACTGCCCCCGCGCGGCCAGGAGCCCCGGGTCGACCTCGTAGGCATCGCAGGCGACCGGGAGTCCGTCGAGGTTCTCGCCTGCGAGCTCGCGGATCGTCTGCGCGCCGAAGGCCTCCGGCCCCTGCAGCGCCACGGCCACGGGCGCACCGGCCGCCGCCGACAGGTCGCGCTCGATCGTCGCCGCGAGGTCCGCAGCGTGCGCGTAGCGCGTCTGCGCGAACGATCCCAGGTAGAGCTTCATCGACTTGGATTCGATGATCGACGGCGAATCGATCGGCACCCCGAAGGTACCCAGCGCAACCTGCGGCTTGCCGCGATCGTCGAGCCAGGTCAGCTCGAAGGCCGTCCACTGGTCGATGCCCGCAAACGGCAGCCGTTCGCGGATGCCGAGCGCGGCACGCTGCGGCGCGCGGGCCACCGGATAGAGCTGCGACGGCGCGTAGCGATCCGGATAATCGGTCGCGTGTCCGAGCGGCGCATCGCGCAACTCGCCCGGGCCGATGTCCGCTGCAGTCATTGGATGCGGCGGATGCGCGCGCCGAGCGCGGAGAGCTTGTCCTCGAGGCGCTCGTAGCCGCGGTCGAGGTGATAGATGCGGTCGATGGTCGTCGGACCGTCGGCGACCAGCCCCGCGATGACGAGGCAGGCCGAGGCGCG
The DNA here is from genome assembly GCA_035470905.1 of Casimicrobiaceae bacterium. Taxonomy (GTDB): domain Bacteria; phylum Pseudomonadota; class Gammaproteobacteria; order Burkholderiales; family Casimicrobiaceae; genus VBCG01. The sequence goes on along the minus strand of DATIQL010000047.1, from coordinate 718 downwards.
CAGGTCGGTCGCCATCACGTTCGCGCCGGTGAGCCGGGTGACGCCGCGGACGACGGCGGTATTGCCCTCGACCTCGATGTCGGCACCGAGCCGCCGGAGCTCCTGCACGTGCATCATCCGGTTCTCGAATATCGTCTCGGTGATCACCGACGTGCCTTCGGCGCGCGCGACCAGCGCCATGAACTGCGCCTGCATGTCGGTCGGGAACGCGGGGAATGGCGCGGTGCGGACGTTGGCCGCACGCGGCCTGCCGTCGCTGCGCACGCGGATCGCCGATCCGGTGGTCGCGATGTCGACGCCCGCCTCGCGCAGCTTGTCGATCACCGCCGCGAGCGTGTGCCAGTCGGTGTTGCTGACGACGACGTCGCCGCCGGTCGCGGCAGTCGCCGCGAGGAAGTTCCCGGTCTCGATCCGGTCGGGCATGATCGCGTGCGACGCGCCGCGCAGCCGGTCGACGCCTTCGATGACGATCCGGTCGCTGCCGGCGCCGGAGACCTTCGCGCCCATCGCGATAAGGCAGTTCGCGAGGTCGACGACCTCGGGCTCGCGGGCCGCGTTCTCGAGCGTGGTCACGCCTTCGGCGAGGGTGGCCGCCATCTGCGCGCCCGGCACCATCGTGGTCGACGACGCCAACCCGCTGGAGCTCTCCGCCTTCCTCAAGGAGAAGGACGTGGACATCTTCGTGGGCGGCGTGAAGGAACGGCCCATCGCCTTCAAG
>DATIQL010000046.1:0-12076 GCA_035470905.1 Casimicrobiaceae bacterium | reverse complement strand
AAATACGAGGGATTCGGATTGCCGCCGCTCGAAGCCATGGCATCCGGCGTTCCGGTGCTGGTGTCGGACCGCGCGTCGTTGCCGGAGGTCGTTGGCGACGCGGCGCGGCTGATCGATCCCGAGCGACCCGAGGAGACCGCACGAAGCATCGAGGGCCTGCTCGAGGATTCCGCCGCGCGCGTGGCGCTGGCCCGCCGCGGAATCGAGCGGGCGGCCCGGTTCACCTGGGACGCGTGCGCGCGCGCCACCCTCGAGGTCTACCGCTCGGTCGGCTGAGCCCCGGAGCCGGAAATCGGGCGCCACCCTCGGCTATACTCCAACGCGGTTTGCAGGGGCGCGGCAATGCGCAGCGACTGCATTGTCCAGAAGGAGATCGAGGATTCGCCCTAAGCGCTTGTTGGTAACCGGTCGGCACGGCTTCGTGGGCGGCGTGCTCGCCCGCATGGCCGCGGCGGATCCGGCCCTGCACGGATGGCAGCTGATCGACGCGCCGGAAACCTTGGACCTGCGCGACCCCGTCGCAACCATGGCGACGGTCGGGGCCGCCGCACCGGACGCCGTTCTGCACCTCGCCGCGCAGAGCTGGGTGCCGGACGCCTTCAAGGATCCGGCGACGACCTTGAACGTCAACCTGCTCGGCACGCTGCACCTGCTTCAGGCATTGAAGGCCGCCGGGTTCCGGGGCCGGATGGTCTTCGTCGGCACCGGCGACGTCTACGGGCGCGTGCCCGAGAACGCGTTGCCGGTGACCGAGGAGCGGCTGCCCGCGCCGAGGAATCCCTATGCGGTCAGCAAGCTCGCGGCCGAAGCGCTGTGCTACCAGTGGACGGTCACCGAAGGCATGGATATCGTGCTGGCCCGGCCGTTCAACCACATCGGGGCCGGACAGAGCGATCGCTTCGTCGTTTCCGATTTCGCGCGCCAGGTGGCGCAGATCAGGTCCGGCAAGCGCGAGCCTGTCGTCGCGGTCGGGGACATCGACGTCACGCGTGATTTCACCGACGTCGGAGATGTCGCGCGGGCGTATTTCGCGCTGCTGGGCTCGGGTGTGGCCGGCGAGGTCTACAACGTGTGCTCCGGCCGCGAGCAATCGATCCGGTCGCTGCTCGAGCGCCTGGTGGCGCTGGCCGGGGTGACGGTCTCGATCGAGCAGCAGAGCGCGCGGATGCGCAAGGCCGAGCAGCGCCGGATGCGCGGGGATCCTGAAAAGATACGGCGCGCGACCGGCTGGGAGGCGGTCACGCCGCTCGATGAATCACTCGCCGCGATGTTGCGGCACTGGGAAGACGGGGAACGGGAATGACGAAGTCGGCATTGATCACCGGCATCACCGGGCAGGACGGGGCCTACCTGGCGAAGCTCCTGCTGGGCAAGGGCTACCGGGTTTCCGGCGTGCTCGCCCGGCGCAGCTCGGACACCCTGTGGCGCCTGGGACATCTGGGCATCGTCAAGGACGTCAATCTGATCGACGGCGACATCATCGACATGACGTCGATCCTGCGTGCGCTGGAGGCGAGCGCACCCGACGAGGTGTACAACCTCGCGGCCCAGAGCTTCGTCGCGACCTCGTGGCGCCAGCCGCTGCTCACTGCCAACGTCACTGGGCTGGGCGCACTGCACGTGCTGGAGGCGATCCGCATCCACGATCCGAAGATCCGCTTCTACCAGGCGTCGACCAGCGAGATGTTCGGGTTGATCCAGGCCGAGCGCCAGGACGAGAAGACGCCGTTCTATCCGCGCAGTCCCTATGGCGTCGCCAAGCTGTTCGCGCACTGGTCGACGGTCAACTATCGCGAGAGCTTCGGCCTGCATGCGTCCAGCGGCATCCTGTTCAACCATGAATCCCCGCTGCGCGGCATCGAATTCGTGACGCGCAAGGTCACCGACGGGGTGGCGCGGATCAAGCTCGGCAAGGCGAAGGAGCTGCGGCTCGGCAACATCGACGCCAAGCGCGACTGGGGTTTCGCCGGCGACTACGTCGAGGCGATGTGGACGATGCTGCAGCAGGACAAGCCCGACGATTACGTGATCGCGACGGGCGTGACGACGACGGTGCGCGACATGTGCCGGATCGCCTTCGGGCACGTCGGCCTCAATTACGAGGACCACGTCGTCGTCGATCCGCAGTTCTTCCGTCCCGCCGAGGTCGACGTGCTGTGCGGCAACCCGGCCAAGGCGCGCGCGCGGCTCGGCTGGTCGGCGAAGACCTCGCTCGAGGACCTGATCGCGGGCATGGTCGAGGCCGACCTGCGCTGGGTGGGGCGAGAGTAGCCGGCCCCGGGACCGATTCTCGACATGGCATCGATGCCTCTCGTCCGGCCCGGCATGCTGCGCGAGTGCTGTGCGTTCCGCGATTTCATCCTCGAGAGTGTCAGGCGCGATTTCGTGTCGCGCTACCTCGGCACCAAGCTCGGCTTCTTCTGGGCCATCGCCCAGCCGCTGACGATGATCCTGATCTATACGCTGGTCTTCGCGGAGATCATGAAACCTGCGTTGCCCGGGCATCCTTCGCGGTTCGCCTACAGCATCTACCTCTGCTCGGGGATCCTGACCTGGCAGCTCTTCAGCGAGCTTCTGAATCGCTCGGTGGGCGTCTTCGTCCACAACGCCGGCCTGCTCAAGAAGGTCAACCTTCCCAAACTCGCCCTGCCGGTCATCGTGGCGCTCTCGGGGCTGTCCAACTTCGCCGTCGTCCTGTCGCTGTTCCTCGGATTCCTGCTCGTGATCGGCAGCTTTCCGACGGCGTCGGTGCTCGCCGGGATTCCGCTGCTGGTGCTGGTCGTCGCGCTTGCGCTCGGCCTGGGCGTCTTCCTGGGCACGATCAACGTCTTCTATCGCGATGTCGGCCAGACGATGTCGATGCTGCTCCAGTTCTGGTTATGGCTCACGCCGATCGTCTATGCGGGGCGCTCGCTTCCGGCGTTCTTCGCGCAGATCGTCGCGTGGAATCCGATGTCGCCGATCGTGACGTTCGCACAGACGATCTTTCTGGAAGGCCGCGTCCCTTCCTGGTCGATGCTGCTCTATCCCGCCGCCGTCGCGGCCGGCTTCCTCCTGCTCGGACTGTTCGCGTTTCGCAGGCTGAGCAGCGAAATCGTGGACGAGCTCTGATGGGTCACGTGCGCGCCCGCGGGCTCGGCAAGGCGTACCGGCGCTATCCGCGCAAATGGGGCCGTGCCGCGGAATGGGTCGGCCTGGGGGTTCGTCACCAGCTCGCGTGGGTGCTGCGCGACGTCAGCTTCGACATCGCGCCGGGCGAGGCGGTAGGCGTCGTCGGCGCCAATGGCGCAGGCAAGAGCACGCTGCTCAAGCTGATTACCGGAACCGTGCGCCCGACGGCAGGCGCCTACGAGACCGGCGGGCGGGTCGCGGCGCTGCTCGAGCTCGGCATCGGCTTCCATCCCGAATTCACGGGGCGCCAGAATACCTACATGGCGGGGAACATCCTGGGCATCTCGCGCGAGAGGATCGAGTCGCTGATGGGCGAGATCGAGGATTTTGCCGAGATCGGGGATTACATCGACCAGCCGGTGCGGACCTATTCAAGCGGGATGCAGGTCCGGCTGGCGTTCAGCGTCGCCACTGCGGTCCGCCCGGACGTACTGATCGTCGACGAGGCCCTGTCGGTGGGGGACACGTATTTCCAGCACAAGAGCTTCGATCGCATCCGCCGGTTCCGCGACCAGGGAACGACGCTGCTGTTCGTCTCGCACAGCCCCGGGGCCGTCAAAACGCTGTGCGATCGCGCGTTGCTGCTCGATCACGGCGTGCTGCTGCGAGACGGTGCGCCCGATGCGGTCCTCGACTACTACAACGCGCTGATCGCTGCGCAGCGCGAGGATTACGAGATCCGCCAGAGCGCAGCCGACCGCGGTGTCGCGGTCACCCGGTCCGGCACCGCCGAGGCGGTGATCGAGCACATCGAGCTCATCGGCGAAGGAGGCGAGCCGCAGGCATTCCGCAGCGGAGACGCGGTGACGCTGCGGATTCACGTTCGCGCTCACGTCGATCTGCCGGAGCTCACGGCAGGCATACTGATTCGCGATCGCCTCGGCAACGATGTCTTCGGGACCAATACCCATCACCTCGGAACCAGCCGCCGCGACTTGCCGGCGGGCACGCGCATGGTGCTGGATTTTTCCTTCGATTCCCTGGACCTCGGCGTCGGCAGCTACAGCATCGCCGTGGCGCTGCACGCCGGCGACACGCACACCGCGGCCAATTTCGACTGGTGGGACCGCGCGCTGGTGATCCAGGTCCTGCCCGGCCGCGGGCGTGTGCATACTTCCCGTCCGTGCCGAGTGGCGCGCACATGGCGCGGACGCAGCGGGGCGATGATGGAAATCCCGGAAGCCGGATCGGATCGCGACCGTCTGATGGACCTCGTGCGCCAGGAGATGGGGCGGCTGCGCGCGCTGCGCCGCGATGAGCCGCGGGCGACGGTGCCGTCATCGGCCGGTTCCAGGTCCGCCGCCGATGCCGGACCCTGCGTGCTGCCGCGGCTGCCCGAATCGGAACCCGGCCTCGAGAGGCGCGAGCGATATCGGCTCGACGACTTCCTTCGCTACCACGACGAGGATTTCGTGCGCAACGCCTATCGCGGATTGCTCCGGCGCGAGCCCGACGTCGCGGGATTCACCGATTACCTCGGCGCGCTGCGATCGGCGCGCCTGTCGAAAACCGAGATCATCGGACGCATCCGCTATTCATCGGAAGGACGCGCGCAGGGCGTTCCCGTCGACGGTCTGCGGGTGCCGTTTGCGCTTCGCTCGCTGAGGCAGGTTCCCGTCCTCGGACAGCTGATCGGAATCGTCCAGTACCTGTTCCGGCTTCCCAACATCGTGCGCAATCACGAGCGGCTCGAGGCCGTGCTGTTCCAGCGGGATCTCGATCTCAGGCGCAGGCTCAACGTGTCGCAGGACATCCTCGAGCGGCAGCTCGGGAGCCTTCCGCAAACCGCGGTGCAACGCGAGGAGCTGTCGAACCATCTGGCGGCGATCGACCGGGCGCTGGAGTCCAAGGCCGACGGCGCCGGCCTCACGCGGCTCACCAACCACCTGCTCGGCATCGCGCAGCGCAAGGCGGAGTCGGCGCAGGTTCGGACATTGTCGGAACGCGTGGAGTCCAGGCTGGGGGAGATTGCTGCGCGCCTCGAGGTCCTCGCGCGGGGCAAGGCCAATCAGTCGGAGGTGCAGGCCATCGCGAGGCTGGTCGAGACGGGCATGGACGAATTCGCGTCCCGGCTGCGGGCAATCGCGGCGGGCAAGATCGACAAGCCCGATCTTCCCGATGCGCTGTACGTCGCCTTCGAGGATCGTTTCCGCGGAAAGCGCGAAGACATCGTGCAGCGGGTTTCGGTCTATCTGCCGAAGGTGCGCGATTGCGGGGCCGGCAATGACGAAGCGCCGGTGCTCGACATCGGCTGCGGCCGCGGCGAATGGCTGGAGGTGCTGGGCGCTTCGGGACTCGTGGCGCGCGGCATCGATCTCAACCCGCTGATGATCGCGGAATGCCGCGCACGCGGCCTCAATGTCGTGCAGGGCGACGGCATCGAGCAGCTGCGCCAGCTGGCATCCGGATCGCTCGGCGCGCTGACTGCGATCCACGTGATCGAGCACCTGGGATTCAACGACCTGATCGCGCTGCTCGACGAGGCAAGGCGCGTCCTGCGCCCGGGCGGACTGCTGGTGCTCGAGACGCCGAACCCCGAGAACCTCGTGGTCGGCGCCTGCAGCTTCTATTACGATCCGACGCACCGACAGCCGCTGCCGCCGGAACCCATGCGCCACGTTGCGGCAGCGCGGGGCTTCACGAACGTCGAGATCCTGCGCCTGCATCCGGCGGTTCCGCCGGAGAAGGCGCAGCCGAGCCCCGACGCCTGGTCGGCCAGGATCGATGCGCTTCTCTACGGGCCGCAGGATTACGCGATCCTCGCCCGCAACCCGGCGTGAGCGCTGCGCGGCGATAATGAATGGCCTGAAGTGCGCCTGCTGATCGCGACGACGCAGACACCTTTCGTGCGCGGCGGGGCCGAGATCCTCGCCGAGGGCCTGGAGTCCGCGCTGCGCCGCGCGGGACACGAGGCAGAGATCGTCCGCATCCCGTTCAAGTGGTATCCGGCGGAAGCGATACCGCCGCAGGTCCTCGCCGCCCGCCTGCTGGATCTCTCCGAATTCTCGGGCGTGCCGGTCGACCGCGTGATCGGACTCAAGTTTCCCGCGTACCTGATTCCGCATCCGGACAGGATGCTGTGGCTGGTCCACCAGCACCGGGCGGCCTACGACTTCTGGGAGAGCGGCTTCTCGGACCTGATGCAGATGCCCGGCGGTCGCAGCGTGCGCGATTTCATCCGCGAGGCGGACCGCCTGCACATCCCCGAAGCGCGGCGCGTCTACACGATTTCGCGCAACGTCTCCGCGCGGCTCGAGCGCCATTCGGGCATCGCCTCGGAGGCCCTCTATCACCCACCGGCCAACGCCGACGCCTATGGTGCAGGCGAGTTCCGGGACTACTTTCTCTTTCCCAGCCGCATCGACGCCGTCAAGAGGCAATGGCTGGCGATCGATGCGCTTGCCGAGGCGAATCTTCCGATGAAGGTCGTGTTCGTGGGGGCGCCCGACAATCCCGCGATCATGTCCGATCTCGTCGCTCGCGCCGGCAAGCGCGGCGTCACCGATCGCATCCGCTGGGCGGGGGCGTTGAGCGAAGCGGAGAAGATCGATCTGTATGCGAACGCTACGGCGATCCTCTATCCGCCGCTGGACGAGGACTACGGCTACGTTACGCTGGAAGGGATGCTCGCGCACAAGCCGGTGATCACCTGCAGCGATTCCGGCGGTCCGCTCGAATTCATCCGCCACGGTGTCTCCGGGCTCGTCGCCGGGCCCGACGCACAGTCGCTCGCGCGTGCGATGGAGACGCTTTGGGATGACCGGGCCTCCGCCAAAGCGATGGGTACGGCGGCACGGCAAGCGTATGCCGACATGCGGATCGGCTGGGATGCGGTGGTCACTGCGCTCACCGCCCGCACCCCGGCCGAAGCGCCGCGCGAGTCCGTCGACCTGCGCTGAGCCATGCAATCCGGCTACCGTGTTCCAGCTGCGTCCTCGCCACTCGCGGCGCGGGAGCTCCGATGCGGCTGAACTGGTTCTCGCCGCTTCCGCCCGAGCGCTCGGGCATCGCGGAGTTCACTGCGGTGCTGGCGCCGCTGATCCGCGATCGGGCGCAGGCGCGTTTCGTCAGCCAGCGTCGCCATGAAGCAGGCCGCGACGGATTCGCCGGGGCCGAAGCGCTCGAGGAGTTGCGTCCCGCCGACATCAACCGCGCCGACCTCAATGTCTACAACATCGGCAACAACGCATCGTTCCACAGCGAAATCTGGCGGTTGGCGAGCGAGTATCCCGGCATCGTGATCCTCCACGACTTCCGGTTGCAGCACCTCTTCGGCGGCATGTTCCTCACCGGTCGGAACGATCGCGAAGGCTACCTGTCCCTGATGCGCGATGCCTACGGACGCGAGGGTGAAGCCGCGGCGAGCCTGATGGCAACCGGACGCGCATCGCCCGAAGCAGTATCCGAACTCTTCCCGCTGGTGGAAGTCGCGCTTCGCGGGGCCGCCGGCGTGGTCGTCCACTCCGACGAGGCAATGCAGGACGTGCGCGTGCGCACGGGGCTGCCCGTCGTCAAGCTGAACCTTCCCTATGTCGACGGTGCGGCCGGACGAAACGCGCGTCCTCCCGGCGACCGCACGCGGCAGGAGCTCAACCTTGTCGCATTCGGATACATTGGTCCGAACCGGCGGATCGAGTCGGTGCTCCAGGCGCTTGCGGGCATCGAGCTCCCGATACCCGTGACCCTGCACCTGATCGGGGAGCTGTGGAACGAGCGCCTGCTGCGCGAGCGGGCGGCGGATCTCGGCCTGTCGCAGGTCGTGCGTCTGTACGGCCATCTTCCCGACGAAGCGCTGGACCTGCAGCTGTCGCGGGCGGATCTCGCAGTCAACCTGCGCTGGCCGAGCATGGGCGAGGCATCCTATTCGCAGCTGCGGGCGTGGAATCACGGGGTCCCCACGATGGTGACGGCCACCGGGTGGTATGCCGAATTGCCGGGCGACGCGGTGATTCACATTTCGCCCGACCGCGAGGTGGAGGAGATCGCTGCGGTCCTCCGCCGCCTGGCAGCCGACCCGACGCCTTTCCGCGACGTCGGTCGTCGCGGGCGGGAACTTCTCGCCGAGCAGTACGCGCCCGAGGCCTATGTCGAGGGCCTGCTGGAGTTCGCAGCGACCCTCGCCGCATCGACGCAGGTGGTCCAGCGCAAACTCGCCGCCCGCGTGTGCCGCGACCTGCTGCCTTACGGTGAGGCGTCGACCGACCTCGCGCTGGATTGCGCCGCGCGCGCGATGCATCGCTTCGTCGCCCAGGTAACACGCGGTTGACCTGGGCTGCGCGACGGCTCGTCGCGCTCGCGCGTCGCACGCTATGCCGAGACCGTGACCCGCATGTCGAGCGTCTCCCCGCCCAGCTCCTCCATCCACGCGACGGCTTCCTGGACCAGGGAGAATTGAAGGATGTATTTGCCCGGCGTGTCGGGTGCGCGAACGCTGACCCACGACCGGGTCGATTCCTCCGGTGACAGGTCGCGGTCGAGCGGCGTCCGGTCGCCATCGAAGTGGGCGATCGAGCCGTCTGCGCGCAGCCAGTGGTAGGAAATCCGCACGCATCGCTCGCCGATGCTCGACCAGCGCTCCGAACCGAGGTTGACGATCTCGACCTGCTTGGCGACGAGCTCTCCCGTCAGCAGCGACGTGATCGGATCGGCGACGGACAGCCTGCCCCTGAAGTCGCGCAGGATCGGCGCCAGGCGCGCAAGGTGCTGCATCCCGGCCTCCGTGTCCTCCGGCGTCGCCGGACGCGGTACGATCCCCGACATCTCCAGCTCCGGATTGAGCTTCGTCATGCCTTCGAAGTGCAGCCCCATGTTGCCGACGACTTCGAACGTTCCGAGGTCGTCGACCCAGTGGTAGCACTTCGGCAGGTGGCTGCCCGTGGGATGGCAGCTTGCCCCGACGCGGTACTGGCCTATCCCGAGGTCGGCCCTGAACCTCAACACGACGTTTCCCTCGGTCTGCGCAGGCATTGCCAGCGCGTGCCCGAAGCACCGGGTGTTGGTGGCGAAGACCAGGCGCCCGGTTCGGTCGACGATGTGGATTCCGACGGTGAGGTCGTCGATGGCTTGGTGCGAGCGGAACACGACCCGCGCGGTCGCCATCTCGCCGGCGAGCAGCGTCGTCCCCAATCCCGTCTGGCCGTGCATGTCGAGTCGCAACAGCTCGACCTCGCGACTGCCGAAATTCGCCGGCTGCCGCTGCACCGGCGTTTCGACTGACGCCGCACGGGTGCGCGCCGGCGCCGGCTCACCTGCATTGCCGCGCGTCGGCCCCTGGCCGTCATCCGCGGACGGGCCCCCGTCGGCGGCAGCGCTTCCCCCGAACATCGATCGGCGCCTGCTGCGGTCGTAGAGCTTGCGCGCGTGCGAATAGAGCTCGAGGTCGAGCTCGTTGAGTTGCTTGAGCCTCGTGCGCGTGTCGACCGGCAGGTCCTGCGGCGCGATCCTGCGACTGCTGGCGTTCATCCGCGGGACCTCGCGCAGCGGCGCGAAGCCGAGTGCTCGGCAGAGGGCGTCCGCGGTCTCGTCCATCCTCTCCGTCAATCCGACGAGGTTGAAACGTTCCAGCGCCGCCTTGGCGAGCTCGAGGCGGCGCCCGGGCGTCAGCTCGTCGACGCCGTTCCACGCCAGCGGCGCGAAGTGGTCGACCATCACGTTGGAGATCGTGCGGACGACCTCGGGGTCCTCGGAGGCGATGTACGCCTCGATGCCCAGCGAGCGCGTGCGCTGGTTGAAGTCGTCGCCGGTCGGGACGATGTCGTAGCGCGAGAACACCAGATGCGACAGGATGCGGTCGATCGGACTGCGCAGGACGGTGAGCTACCACAGGTCCGAGAGGTCGGTCTGCGGGTGGTAGAAGAGGTGGCCCGATACGCACTGGTAGCGGTCGAATTCGGCCCGGTCCTGCGAGATCGATCCGGTGATGATCGGCGAGCAGCGCCCGGCCCCCAGCGCTGACTCGAAGACCGCATGCAGCGCGGTCCCGCCGGTCTTGGGAAAGTGATCGAACAGGATGCGGGGCAGGGTGGCCATACGCGCATTCTATGGGCTGGATGCCGACCACGCCCTGCGTGGCATACTTGAACGGTGAAGCACGAGGGGATGCCGTTGCGCCTGATGACCTGCGGGAGCGCCCTCGACGGCAAGAGCGCGCTGGTCCGGCAACTGGTCGAGGGAGCCCGGGACGCGAATCCGGCGCGCAGATTCGTCGTCGACGATCTGCCCGGGAATGACGACTGCACGCCGAAGTACGCGCGAGACTTCGTCGCCGCGGCTTCCGGCGCCGATATCGCGCTCGTGCTGGTCGACGGCCGCCGTGGACTGGACGCACAGGTCCGGCGGCACAGCCATCTCGCATCGCTGCTCGGGACCCCGAGGATCGTGGTCGCCGTGAACGGGCTCGATCCCGTCGACTGCGCGCAGGAGGTCTTCGAGCGCATCGCTTCCGAGTTCCTCGAGTTCGCGCGCGCGACCGGCATGCAGGACATCGCGTGCGTCCCCATCTAGGCGTCGACGGGCGACAACGTGACCGCCCGCAGCCGCCATACGCCCTGGTATCGCGGTCCCACGCTGCTCGACTGCCTGGTCGCCGCAGGGGCGGCGACCCGCGCGTCGCAAGCGATCCCCGCTGCGCCGGCGGGCGGCATCGGTGCGGCCGCGGGCGATCCGCCGGCCGCGACGCAGTCGCTTCCGGGTGTGGCGGATCAGTTCGAGGCGACGATCCTCTGGACATCGAACGATCCCATGTTGCCGGGGCGGGCCTATCTGCTGAAGGGCGCCGGAGGCGCGGCCGGAGCCACGCTCGCGGCTCCGAAGTTCCGACTCGATCCCGACACGCTCGAGCACCTGCCCGCGAGAACGCTCGGCTTGAACGACGTCGGCGTGTGCAATCTGCACCTCGACCAGCCCATCGCGTTCGACGCCTTCAGCGACAACCGGCACGCCGGCCAGTTCGCGCTGTTCGACCGGCTCACGAACGAGCCGATCGGCGCCGGCATGCTGCACTTCGCGCTGCGCCGTTCGCAGAACATCCACTGGCAGGCGCTCGAAGTCGACAAGGCCGCGCACCGCGCGCTCAAGGGTCACCGGCCGTGCGTCGTGTGGTTCACGGGATTGTCGGGCGCCGGCAAGTCGACGATCGCCAACCTGGTCGAGAAGAGGCTCCATGCGGCGGGCCTGCACACCTACCTTCTCGATGGCGACAACGTCCGCCACGGCCTCAACAAGGACCTCGGGTTCACCCAGGCCGACCGCGTCGAGAACATCCGCCGCATCGCCGAGGTCGCGCGACTGATGGCCGACGCAGGCCTGATCGTGCTGGTGTCGTTCATCTCGCCGTTCCGCGCCGAACGCAGGTTTGCGCGCGGCCTGGTCGGCGCCGGCGAGTTCTGCGAGGTGTTCGTCGATGCGCCCCTTGCCGTCGCCGAGGCCCGGGACCGCAAAGGGCTCTACCGGAAGGCAAGGAGCGGCCAATTGGTCAACTTCACCGGGATCGACTCGCCCTACGAACCGCCCGAACATCCCGAGGTGGCGATCGACACGACCTCCTTTCCGCCCGAGGCGGCGGCCGAGGCGGTGGTCGCCCGCCTGCTCGAGATGGGCGTTTTGGGGGCGGGGCACGATCCGGACCACCTCCGGCGGTGACTGGAGGCGTCTTTCTCGTCCCGGCGTGACCTAAGGCTGTTGACGACCACCGTTTTCGCGCTATAATCGCGCCTCTCTGCTGCTGTCTGACCGGTCGCGCAAGCGACTGACCGGATTCGCGGCATGCTCTTTAACAATTTGCAATCGATAGGTGTGGGTGCTGGAGCGAGGGCTCTGGTGTCTGCGGGTTCGGGCGCGCGAGTGCCTGGGTCAGGCGGGTACTGGGGATTCCAAAGCTAGAGTACTCACACGACGCTAGTGCGGT
>DATIQL010000045.1:0-2790 GCA_035470905.1 Casimicrobiaceae bacterium | reverse complement strand
TGGCCGCTTCACGCTGCATCGCGAGCGCGGCGACATCTACGCCGGCCCGGCGCCGGACGCCACGCTGCAATCGGGATCGCAGCGCCGCAGCCTCGGCATCACGGCGCTCGACGTTGCCGGAACGCTGCACGACGACGTCCTCGATGCGCAGGCGAGCTTCGCGTCGACGCTGGCCGGGCGGGCGAACGCGACGCTGCATGTCGGCACCTCGGGCTCTGCGGAGCCCGGAACGATCGGCGCCGACGCACCACTCGCCCTCGACCTGCGCGCCGAGCTCGCGTCGCTCGCGGCACTCCAGCCCTGGGTGGGCACCAGCGCCGCCGTCGATGGCCGGGCGACGCTCGACATCGCGGCCCGCGGGAGCATCGCCGCGCCGCTGTGGTCGGGTTCGATCGAAGGCCGGGACCTGCGCATCGATGCGCCGCAATACGGCGTCAACCTCGGCGACGGCCGGCTGCGCGCGCATCTGGCCCCGGCAGGGATCGAGCTCGACGAAGCGAGCTTCGCCGGTGGCGAGGGACGGTTCACCGCGACCGGGACCATCGCGTTGCCCGCGAAGGCCGGCGAGGCGCGCACCCACGTCACGTGGAAAGCGCAGAGGTTCCGCGCCGCGAATCGCCCCGACCTGCGCCTGGTGCTCGACGGCGAGGGAACCATCCTGGTGGAGAACCGGAAGCTCGCGCTCGCGGGCAACGTCCGCATCGTCGAGGGCCACGTCGAGTACGAGGCGACGCCATCGGGCGTGCTGTCACCCGACATCGTCGTCAAGGGCGCGCCCGGCCGCCGCGACGGAGCTGTATCGCTTCGCGATCTTCCTCTGGTGCTCGACGTCGACGTCGACTTCGGTCCCGCGATGACCTTCAGCGGCGAAGGTCTCGACGCGCGGCTCGCCGGCAGGGTCAGGATCACGACGGCGGCCGACGGCAGCCTCGCCGGACGCGGGACGATCCGTGCGGTCAACGGAACGTATTACGCGTTCGGCCAGAAGCTGACGATCGATCGCGGCGAGCTGATCTTCGATGGCGCGCTCGACAATCCTGCGCTCGACGTCGTCGCGCTGCGCAAGAACCTGGCCGTCGAAGCCGGCGTACAGATCACCGGAACCGTCAAGCTGCCGCAGGTGCGCGTCACGTCGAACCCGCCGGTGCCCGAGAACGAAGCGCTCGCGTGGCTCGTCACCGGGCAGGCCCCGAGCAGCAGCACCGCGACCGGCACCGCCGGGCGCACCGACTATGGCGCCCTCTCAGCCGCGTCGGCGATGCTGCTGAGCCGCGGCGGCAAGCCGCTGTCGGCGCAAGTCGCGCAGAGCGTCGGCCTCGACGAGATCTCGCTGCAAAGCGTCGGCGCCAGCGGCACGTCGGGGACCGCGAACCAGGTCGTCGTGCTCGGCAAGCGCATTTCCGACCGCCTGACGCTGGGCTACGAGCAGGGGCTGTCGCTCGCCACCAGCGCGCTGCGCCTCGAATACGCACTGTCCCGCAGCGTCACCGTGCGCGCCGAGGCCGGCGCCATAAGCGGCGTGTCGATCGTCTACCGGCGGACGTTCAAGTAGCGCTTTCGCAATCCGTCGCGCGGATCGCGCGATGGTCAGCGGGCGGGCTCGCGGTACATGGTCCGGTAGAGCATGCCCCCGAGGATCTCGTAGAGCGCCCAGTAGCTCTGCTGCAATCCTGACGCGCCCGGAAGGAAATCGCCGACTTCGGTCGGCACCGCAGGCGGGATCCCGGTGGGTGCGACGATCGGGTCGATGCCGGCCGCCTCGAACTCGGCGCGCGCGCGCGGCACGTCGAAACTGTGGACGACGAGGATCACGTGCGTAATGCCGGCGGCCTTCAGGATCGCGGCCGAATCCACCGCGTTCTCGTGCGTGTTGCGCGAGCGGGTCTCGACCCAGCGCACCGAAACGCCGTACTCATGCGTCAGCACGTCGCGCATCAGCAGCGCCTCGACCGGAGCGCCCTTCTCGACCGATCCCCCGGAGACCAGGACCGGAAGTCCGGTCAGGCGCGCGAGCCTCGCGCCGTAACGGACGCGCTGCAAGCCCAGCGTCGACAGCGTCGCGCCGCCGTATTCGGGCGCGTGGCGGCGCGTGCCGCCGCCGAGGATGACGATCGCCTGGGCGTTAGTCGCGCGCGTCGGATCGAATGCAGGCGTGGTGTCGAGGCAGCGGACGAGGAAGCCTGCGACCGCAGGCATCGCGAGCAACAGCAGCAGCGCGATGCCTGCGAAAGCGATCCACCGGCCGAGGCGGGGACGGCGGATGGCGACGACCAGACCCGCGAGCGCGAGCAGCAGGGGACCGATCGGCGGCAACACCAGGACCTTGACGAGGGCTTTGATCCAGTCGAGAGGCAAGGTCGGCTGCCGTTTGTCGTGGTCGGGAACGCGTGGGCTCGGGATGCGAAGCTCGCGGACTGGGCGCGCGATTGCGCCTGCAATCGCCGCCGGACGACGCCCGTCGGCGCGCGGCATCCCCGCCCGCAGCCCGCGCTATTATCCGGGAACAGCCCAACGCGGGCCCGACTGCAGCCATCATCGACTGCACACTCGGTGTCGGGAAGCTTTACATTCGCGTAGAGGTTGGATGCTCGCGAACCAGGGTTCTCACGTAAGCCACTGATTTCAAGCTCAATATTTTACCGAGGCCGCCATTGGAATGGCACTTGCTTCGCTAATGGTGAATGACTGCGCTCCCTGAACCGCCGGCGTCCGAAAGCGGGCCTGCGCCCGAATGCGCACCGTCGTCCGACGAGCGGCGCCGGCTGCTGCGCGGGGGGCTCGCAGCCGGCC
>DATIQL010000044.1:0-5167 GCA_035470905.1 Casimicrobiaceae bacterium | reverse complement strand
ACCGTCGATTGAAGCGATGCGACCGACGCCGCTCGAGCAGGATTTTTCCATCGTCCTGGGCGGGCCGCTGTTTCAGGCGCTGCGGCGTGCGCATCTCACCGGCGATACGCTCCAGCTCGTGCAGAGGCGCGTCCTGGCGATCACGATCCTCGCCTGGGTTCCCCTCCTGGTGCTTTCGGCGATCGACGGAAAGGCCTGGGGAAGCGCCGTCACCGTACCGTTCCTCCACGATGTCGATGCCCACGCGCGCTTCCTCGTCGCGCTGCCGCTGCTCATCGTCGCCGAGCTCGTCGTCCACGTGCGCATGCGGGGGATCGTCACCCAATTCGTCACCCTCGGGCTCGTCCCCGAGGCCGTGCGCGGGCGCTTCGACGCAGCGATCGCAAGCGCAATGCGGCTTCGCAACTCGGTGCTCGCCGAGCTGCTGCTGATTGCGGCCGTCTACTTGGTCGGCATCCTGGTCATCTGGGGCCACTACGCCCCGCTCGGCACGCCGACCTGGTACGCAACCCCCGACGGCGGCAGGCTGCACCTGCAGCTCGCCGGATGGTGGTACCTGATCGTGAGCGTGCCGGTGTTCCAGTTCATGTTGCTGCGCTGGTATTTTCGCCTGTTCGTGTGGGCGCGATTCCTCTGGCAGGTGTCGCGGATGGACATTGCCTACGCGCCGATGCATCCGGACCGCAACGGCGGCATCGGCTTCCTGTCGCGCGTCGGATACGCGTTCGCGCCGCTGTTGCTGGCGCAGGGGACGCTGCTCTCCGGCATGATCGCGAACCGGATCTTCTTCGAGGGCGCGGCGCTGCCCGCGTTCAAGCTCGAGATATTCGCGGTCGTCCTCATCGTGGTCGGGGTCGTCCTCGCGCCGTTGCTCGTCTTCATCGTGCCGCTGTCGCGCGCCAAGCGCGCCGGGTTGCGCGACTACGGCCACCTCGCGAAGCGGTACATCGACGAGTTCGATGCGAAGTGGTTGAATGGCGCGGCGGGCGGCGGCGAGCCCCTGGTGGGGAGCGCGGACGTGCAGTCGCTCGCCGACATGGGGAACAGCTTCGAAGTCGTGCGAGGCATGCGCCTCGTGCCGGTCACCCGGGACACCTTGCTGCAGCTCGTCCTGATGTCGCTGTTGCCCGTCGCACCGTTGCTGCTGACGATGATTTCGCTCGAGGAGTTGCTGGGGAAGCTCGTGGCAGTGGTAATCTGAGTCCGGATGAACGACGAAAAAATCCAGGTGCGCGTCACTGCCACCGGCCAGACGCTCGAGGTGGTGGTGCTGAACAAGCGCCTCGACGTCATCACGGTGGTGCTCGGCGAGGGCATCCACAACGTCCGCTGCGACCTGATGCTCTCGCGCAACGGTTCGGCGTACGTCGGCAAGGTCGGCGGACGCGAGATCGTCTACGAGCGCAGCCGCGAAGACGTGAAGGCCGACCTCGCCCGCGCCGCCGGCTTCGGCGATTACAGGCGGTAGCGGCTGGCGCGCAGGTGCGGGCGCTGGCGCGCAGGTGCGGGCGCTGGCGCTGCAGCAGCCGGCAGCGGCTACTCGTGCGCGATCGGCTTCCCGGTGAACAGGTAGTCCTTCAATTCCTTCGAGAACACGGGATCCTTGCGCCGGATCCATTCGAGCACCATCGACGCGTGTTCCTTCTCCTCGTCCCGGTTGTGCGCGAGGATCGCCTTGAGCTCCGCGTCCTTGCACGCATCGGCACGCTGGTTGTACCAGTCGACGGCCTCCAGCTCTTCCATCAACGACACGATCGCCCTGTGCATGTCGCGAGTTTCATCGGACAGATCCTCGATGGGCTCGTGATAACCGACGCTCGACATAGTGCTCTCCTGTGCAGTCGATGGGTTGACGCATTCGCTGCCGGCGGCCTGTCCGACAGGGATGACGCCTCCCGGCAATATATGCGAGATCGGGCTTCGCGTCCGCGATCGGCCCGACGCGTCGTCCGCGGGCGGCCGGGTGTCGTGGATCAGTAGTTCTTGCGCGGGACGATCAGGTGATAGAGGGCGACCAGCAGCAGGGCGCCGACCAGCGCGCCGAGGGTGCCCGCCGATTCGCCGGCGCGATAGATCCCGAAGCCTTCGCCGACATAGGTCGAAGCAACCGCCCCGACGACGCCGACGAGGGCGCTGGCGATGAAGGCACCGATCGCACGCCCGGCAGTCAGCAGCTTGATGGCGACCCCGACGGCAACGCCGATCAGGATGGTCCGGGTGAGGTGATCCATGGACTCTCGCGGGAAAATTTTCCGCGGCTATGGTGCCGCATTTGCCGGAAGGACGCGAGGGGCGGCGCGCGCGAATCGACGATCGGTCGATGGTCGCCGATCGCCGTTCGTCGTCCAGGGACGACACTGGAATCGTCGCCCGTTCAAAGGCACCATTGGGGAGGCGCGCCGGCCACAGTTCACGACCGATCGCGCCCGCGGCGGTCGAAGCCGGCTCCACTCATTCGCAACCCATCCATGTTCGATTCGGTCCAGAAGCGCGCCGCGGCGATTGCCCGCGACGGAATCAAGGTTCGGCGCCTCGTCCAGGGCTGCAGGAAGCTCCTTTCCGAGCGGGGCGAGGCAGCGGGCGTATCGCTCGCCAAGATGACGCTCGATCAATACCGGGAGCTCGACAAGCGCAACCAGGCGCGATTCTTCGCTGCGCTGCTGGCCGAGTTCTCTCCCGATCCGGAACAGGTGCTCGCCGCGTCCAAGGCCTATGCGGCCGAGCCGTCGGCCTCCCACCTGATGCGCCTCGGCGTGGTGGCGGAGCCGCCGCGCCAGGAGCTGCTGCGTCGGCTGAACCGCGCGCCGGGGGGCACCGTGACGATCCTGCACATGCGCGAGCGCCTCCTGGAGCTTCTTGGCGAGCAGCGGGAGCTCGAGGCCGTCGATGCGGACTTCCGCCATCTGCTTTCGTCGTGGTTCAACCCGGGTTTCCTGCAGATCGTTCGCGTCGACTGGCACAGCCCCGCCTACCTGCTCGAGCAGATCATCGTCCACGAGGCGGTGCACGAGATCCGCGGATGGAACGACCTGCGCCGTCGCCTCGAGGTCGATCGGCGATGTTTCGCTTTCTTCCACCCGGCGCTTCCCGACCAGCCGCTGATCTTCGTCGAGGTCGCGTTGATCGACCGGATGCCCGACGCGGTGTCGCCGCTGCTGGATGCGCAATCGGCCTCCAGCGACCCGGGTCGCGCGACGACTGCGGTGTTCTATTCGATCAGCAACTGCCAGCCGGGGCTGCGCGGCGTGTCGCTGGGCAATTTCCTCATCAAGAGCGTCGTCGAGGTCCTGTCGCGCGAGTTTCCGCGGCTCAAGGTCTTCTGCACGCTGTCGCCGATTCCCGGGTTCTCCGCCTGGCTCAACCGAGAGCTCAAGCACAGCGAGGCCGATCCTACTGCGCCTCCGGCGCGGGTGCGGGCGTTGAAAGCCGTCGCCGCCGAGCTCGGCGCCGACGTCGCGAGGATCGCCGGCGACCCGGCCGATGCGCTCGGCCGCCTGGCGCGCCTGAAGGAGCCATTGACCGCGCTGTGCGCCACCTATCTGCTGCACGGGGGCGACGAGGCCGAGATGGTGCGGGACCCGGTGGCGAGATTCCATCTGAACAACGGCGCCAGGCTCGAAAGGATCAATTGGCTCGCGAATACCTCCAGAAGGGGGTTGCGCGAGTCGCTGGGCATGATGGTCAACTTCCTCTACGAGCCGCGGTCGATCGAAGCCAATCACGATCGATTCATGCATGGCGAGATCGCGGCCTCGCGGCAGGTGCGAGGCCACGCGCAGGGCGACTGACGCCGCTTCAGGCCGCCTTGCGAAACGTCAGGTTGAGCCGGTTCGCACCGGTCGCCGG
This sequence comes from Casimicrobiaceae bacterium, assembly GCA_035470905.1. Taxonomy (GTDB): domain Bacteria; phylum Pseudomonadota; class Gammaproteobacteria; order Burkholderiales; family Casimicrobiaceae; genus VBCG01. The sequence continues at coordinate 1,321 of DATIQL010000044.1, read as the reverse complement.
GTGATATCCGGCCTTGAGCGGCGCGATGCCGTGGTAGCGCATCCGCGCGGGACCGCCCCAGACGGCGACATCGCCGTGGGTCAATTGCATGCGCTGCGTCTTGTCGCTTCGCTGCAATCCGCCGAACAGGAAGACCGCGGGCAGGCCGAGCGACACCGAGACGATCGGCGCAGCCACACCGCGCTCGTTCCGGTCCTGGTGCAGCGTCAGCCTCGCCCCCGGCGCGTAGCGGTTGACCAGGCATGCATCGGGCTCGAATCCCTCGAACCCCGCCTCGGCTGCCGCTTTCCGCGCGAGGCGCCGGAAGACGCCGGGCATCGGTGGCCAGGGGCGGCCGCTGTCGGGGTCGATCGCGTCGTAGCGATACCCGTTGCGGTCGCTGACCCAGCCGAGCGTGCCGCAGTTGGTCATCGCGACCGACATGCGGAATCCGCCGGGCGTGACCAGGTGGCGAAAGGGCGCGTTCGCCACGATGTCTTGCAGCGCCGCGAGGATCGGTGTCTCGTCGGCCAGGGCGAAGCCGCGCAGGATCACCGCGCCTTCGCACAGCTCGTCGCGCCGGCCGGGCGTCGGCGGCATCTCGTCGAACAGGCTCGCCGTCATCGACCGGCGCCCGCGCGGCGCGCGTCGGACGCCGGCGCAGCGTGAATCGTCATCGCTGGTCGCTTATCGGGCATCGTGGAAGATGATGCCCAGCGTGTGACGATGGCCGGAACGGATGCGGCTCACGCCATGCCGGTGATTGACGCGACGGGTCCCGCGAGGCCCGGCCGCCGGCCGATGGTGGACGGCGAAGATCACCGCATCGCCCTGACGCAGCGGCACGACCTCGGGTCGCGACTGCATTCGCGGCCGCTGCTCGGTGATGACGAACTCGCCGCCTTCGAAATCGCGGCCCGGCTCCGACAGCAGAACCGTGACCTGCAACGGGAAGACGTGCTCGCCGTAGAGGTCCTGATGCAGGCAGTTGTAATCGCCGGGTCCATATTGCAGCAACAGCGGCGTCGGCCGGACCTGGCCGGCGGCATGACAGCGTTTCAGGAACCCATTGTGGTCCTCGGGATAGCGGATATCGATGCCCATGGCTTCGTTCCAGCGATTGGCGACGTCGCGGAGCTGCGCATACAGCGCCGGGCGCAATTGCGCGATCAGATCCGGAAGCGGATAGGAAAAATATTTGTACTCGCCGCGCCCGAATCCGTGGCGTCCCATCACCACCCGGCTGCGGAAACGGCTGTCGTCCGGATAGAGCGCTGCGAAGGCGCGGCATTCCCCGGGCGAAAGCAACCCCTTCAGGACGGCGCAGCCTTGCGCGTCGAGC
>DATIQL010000043.1:0-1629 GCA_035470905.1 Casimicrobiaceae bacterium | reverse complement strand
TGATCTCGGCGGTGCCCTTGTCCTGCGTCTCGGGGTTGTAGACCTCGTCACGGTAGATGAAGAGGATCACGTCGGCATCCTGTTCAATGGCGCCCGATTCACGAAGATCGGACATCACCGGCCGCTTGTTCGGGCGCTGCTCGAGCGAGCGGTTGAGCTGAGAAAGCGCGACGACCGGAACGCTCAATTCCTTCGCAAGTGATTTCATTCCGCGCGAGATCTCGGAGATCTCGGTCGCGCGGTTCTCGCCCTGCGACGAGGCCTGCATCAGCTGCAGGTAATCGACGATGACCAGTCCGAGCTTGCCGTACTGCTTGGTCAGTCGCCGTGCACGCGAGCGGACCTCGATCACGTTGAGTGCGGGCGTCTCGTCGATCAGGATCGGCGCCTCGTTGAGACGCCCGAGCGCCGCCGACAGCTTGTCCCAGTCCTCGGGAGCGAGCCGGCCGGTGCGCAGCTTGTGCTGGTCGAGCCTGCCGACCGAGCCGATCATCCGCATCGCCAGCTGGGCCGCGCCCATTTCCATCGAGAACACCGCCACCGGCATGCCGGTGGAGAGTGCGACGTTTTCGCCGATGTTCAAAGCCAGGGCGGTTTTTCCCATGCTCGGTCTTCCGGCCACGACGACGAGGTCGCCGGGCTGGAAGCCGGAGGTCATCCGGTCGAGGTCGGAGAATCCGGTCGGCACCCCGGTGACGTCCGACGGATCGTCGCGGTTGTAGAGGGTCTCGATCCGCTCGACGACGTTCGCCAACAGCGTGCCGATCTGCTGGAAGTTCTGGGCGCCGCGCGAACCCTGCTCGGCGATGTGCAGGACCTTCGCCTCGGCCTCGTCGAGCACCGCCTTGGCGTCACGGCCCAGGGGATTGAACGCCGATTCCGCGATCTCGCTTGCGGTCGCCGCGAGCTGGCGCAGGATCGAGCGCTCGCGGACGATGTTCGCGTAATGGCGGATGTTCGCCGCGGTGGGAACGTTCTGCGCCAGCGCGCCCAAGTAGGCCAGGCCGCCGACGTAGTCGAGCTTCTGCGCCGATGCGAGCGCCCCGGACACCGTGACGACGTCCGCGGGCTTGCCGTCGCCGATCAGCTGCGTGATGTGGCGATGGATGACGCGGTGCGCGTCGCTGTAGAAATCGGTGGCGGAGACGACGTCGCCGATCCTGTCGGCAGCCTCGTTGTCGAGCAGGAGGCCGCCCAGCACCGACTGCTCCGCTTCGAGTGAATGCGGAGGCAGCTTCAGCTTGTCTACCGGAAGATCGTCGGGCACGCGGACTGTCGACTCCCAAAGGCGTCATTTTACCCGCCGCGCCCCGCGCTGCCCATCATGCAAAAGGGGCCGTTGCCGGCCCCCTTTTTGGCGAGAACCGCGGCTTGCCGGCTCAGGTGGTCGTGTCGCCGATCACCGTCACCGTGATGTTCGCGCTGACATCGGTATGCAGCGCCACCGACACCGGATGGTCGCCGATCTGTTTCAGCGGACCGTTCGGCATGCGGATCATCGCCTTTTCGACTTCGACACCCTGCGCCTTCAGCGCCTCGACGATGTCGGCGTTGGTCACGGATCCGAACAGGCGGCCGTCGACACCGGCTTTCTGGGTGATCCGCAGCACGCTGCCCTGGATCTTCTCG
>DATIQL010000042.1:0-10260 GCA_035470905.1 Casimicrobiaceae bacterium | reverse complement strand
GGCACGCCGCGGCGACGGCGGGGTCGGCCACGAGCGCCTCGGCGACGGCGCGGGCCAGCCGCTCGGCGTCGGTGTCGGGATGCTCTACACGCCGATCCTCGTCGATCGGCTGCAGCTCACCTTTCCGTCGGGACTCGCAGTGGCCAACATCCTGCGCGCCCTGACCGATCCCGTGCTGCTGCGACAATCGGTCGCGCGCCTGTTCGGCGGCATGGCACTGGGCATCGCCGGCGGCATCGGCGCCGCCAGGATCGCGGTGCTGGGCACGATCGAGCTCTCGGCGTCGACCTTCGGTGCGGGCATGATCGTCGGCTCGCGCATCGGCATCGCGGCGCTGGTCGGCGGCCTCGCCGGCTGGGCGACGATCCCCTGGTTCGTTTCGATCGGCTGGCTCGAACCCGGCGATCCATTCCGCAAGATCACGTTCCTGATCGCGCTGGGCATGATCATGGGGGCGGCTCTGATCGACGTATCCCTGATCCTCTACCGGGCCTGGCAGCGCGCGCAAGAAAAGGGTGCCGTACCGGCGCCCCGGCAGGAGGACTGGAAACGGACCAACATCGGCAGGCTCGTCGCCTGGGTCGCATTCTGGGGTGTCGCGATCGTGCTCGTCGGCTCGCAGGTCCTGCACCAGCCCGTCGGCTATCTCGTGATGGCGGTGCTGCTGGTATTCGTGTTCGCGATGGTCAACGGCATCTCGGTGGGCATGGTCGATTCGAATCCGATCTCGTCGGCGTTCGTCGTCACCGTCATCCTGATGGCGGCCTTCGGATTGCGCGACCCGAACGTCGGCCTGATGGCCGCCACCGTGCTGCTGGTGTCGACCAGCGAGGCCTGCGACATGCAGCAGGACCGCTCGACCGGCTGGCGGCTGGGCACCAACCGGACCATCCAGTTCCGTTTCCAGGTCGCCGGGATCCTCATGGGGGCGATCCTCGCGGTGGTCTTCGCGCGGCTGTTCATGGACGCGTATCCGATCCTGCTCAAGGACCAGACCGTGCTGCCCGCAGACCAGCAGCCTGCGCACTGGGCATCGGCGATGACCTACAAGTTCGTCGGAGTGCTGCGCAGCCTCACCCAGGACAAGACCTACCAGCGCACCGCGATCTGGGTCGGCGTCGCGATCGGATTCGCGACCGAGGTGCTGCGCAAGGTGATCAAGTCCCGCTCCGGCTACAAGCGCTTCGTAGCCTCGGGCAAGGCCGGGTTCACGACCGATTTCCTGCTCGATGCGGTCGTGCTGCCCTCGCCCTACGCCTCCTCGTTCGGCGGCTTCCTCAATCTGCCGACGTCGAGCTGGTTCGCGGCGGGAGGCATGCTCTCGAGCTTCGTCAACAGCCTGCCCAGGCGGGACACGCAGGCCGCCGCATTGCCCAGCGACATGAGCACGACGTCGCTCGTCGGCGGCGGGCTCATCGCGGGTGACGCGCTCGCGGCGCTGGGACTCGGGATCGCGGGATTGCTCTCGACCCTGAGCGGCTGACGGCGCGAGTCCTCGACACCGGTCGCGCGGACATCCACGTCAGGCGCACGGAACCCGGCGTCGGGCGTGGGGTACCGGGCACTCGCTCCGCGGCTTCGGCGGCGCACCCGCGTCGTCGCGCGGGTCCCGGTGCGACGACTGCGCCGCAGGCGCCTCGGGCGAGAGCCCGGTACCCCGCGCCCATGAACGCATCGACGCAGAGCGCGCATCGAGCTACGGCGCGTGTCGCGGCGTGTCGATGTTCACCGAATCGGCACCGCCGTGTCAGGGGCAGCGGGACGGGGCGCGGCGAGCGCGAGTGTGCGCGACGGCTGTCACGGGTGGTGCGGCAAGCGAGCCCGACAGGAACACATGCAGCAGGATGTCCTCGAGCGATGCCGCGCCGGGACCCGTAAGCCGGCGTTTGCGCACTTCGAGCGCGCAGAGGCGCCCCGGCACCGCTGCCCATGGCACCGGTGCGCGCCGTCGAACGAAGAGGCGAGGAAAACGTGGTTCGGCCCGGATTTCGCCGAGCGCCGGCGTCTAGTGCGCCTGCTCCCAGTTCGGGCCGTGGCCAACCTCGACCGCCAGCGGCACACGCAACTCGGCGACGCCGGTCATCAGCGGTGGCAGGTCGCGAAGTATGTCGGCGAGCTCCGCTTCCGGCACTTCGAGCACCAGCTCGTCGTGCACCTGCAGGATCAGTCGGGTGCCGAGCTTCGCCCGATCGATGTGCGCCTGCACCGCAAGCATCGCGAGCTTGATCAGGTCGGCAGCGGTGCCCTGCATCGGCGCGTTGATCGCCGCGCGTTCGGCCGCGGCGCGGCGCGGTCCGCCGCCGGCGTTGATGTCGGCAAGGTAGAGCCGCCTGCCGAATACCGTCTCGACGTAGCCCTGCTCGCGCGCAAGCTCGCGCGTGCGCTGCATGTAGGCGGCCACGCCCGGATAGCGCGCGAAGTAGCGGTCGATGTACTGCTGGGCGGCGCCACGCTCGATGTCGAGCTGGGACGAGAGACCGAACGCCCCCATGCCGTAGATCAACCCGAAATTGACCGCCTTGATGTAACGCCGCTGGTCGGGTGTCACGTCGGCAGGAGCAACACCGAAGATCTCCGCAGCGGTCGCGCGATGGATGTCGGCGCCTTCGTGGAATGCCTTGACGAGTGCGGGATCCTCCGACAGGTGCGCCATGATGCGAAGCTCGATCTGCGAGTAGTCGGCGGACACCAGCACGCGGCCCGGCGGCGCGATGAATGCCTCGCGGATGCGGCGCCCGTCGGCCGTGCGCACGGGGATGTTCTGCAGGTTGGGATCGACGGACGCCAGGCGTCCGGTGACGGCGGTCGCCTGCGAGTACGTCGTATGCACGCGGCCGGTGCGCGGATTCACCATCGTCGGGAGCTTGTCGGTGTAGGTCGACTTGAGCTTCGTCAGTGCCCGGTATTCGAGCAGCACCTTGGGCAGCGGGTAGTCGGCCGCGAGTTCCTGCAACACATCCTCGTCGGTCGACGGCTGGCCGGTCGCAGTCTTCTTGCGCACCGGCAGCTTCATCCGCTCGTAGAGAATCTCCGAAAGCTGCTTCGGCGAGCCCAGGTTGAACGGCCCGCCCGCCAGGGCGTGCGCCTGCTGCTCGAGGGCCAGCGCCCGCGTGCCCAGCTCATGGCTTTGCCGCGCCAGCAATTCGCGGTCGATCAGCACGCCTTCGCGCTCCATCCCGAACAGCACCTCGCGCACCGGCATCTCGATGGTCTCGTACACCCGTCGCAGCTTCGGGTCCTGCGCAATCCGCGGATGAAGGGCGCGATGGAGGCGCAGCGTGATGTCGGCGTCCTCGGCCGCGTATTCGGTGGCGCGCTCGATCGAAACCTGCTCGAACGGGATGCGCTTCGCTCCCTTGCCGGTGACGTCGTCGTAGGTGATCGTCGTCAGGTCGAGATGGCGCCGCGCGAGGGAGTCCATGTCGTGCGGCTTGTGCGATTCGAGCACATAGGATTCGAGCAGCGTGTCCTGCGCGACGCCGCGCAACGCGATGCCCCGATTGGCGAGCACGTGCTGGTCGTACTTGAGATTCTGGCCGAGCTTCCCCCGTGACGCGTCCCCGAGCCAGGGCGCGAGGCGCCGCAGCACGTCGGCCGCGTCGAGCTGCTCGGGGGCGCCCGCGTAACGGTGGCCGAGGGGGATGTAGCAGGCGACGGCCGGCTCGATCGACAGCGACAGCCCGACGATGTCGGCCTGCATGGGATCGAGGCTCGTGGTCTCGGTGTCGAACGACACGAGGTCCGCGGCGGCAATCGCCGCGCGCCAGCGCTCGAGTGCGTCGAGATCGAGCACGGTTTCGTAGCGCGTCGGCGGGGCGTCCCGGGCAGGCGCCGGCGCGCCGGCGTCCTCGTCCCAGCGCCTGCCTGCGTCGTCGCTTGCCGCGCGCGCGGCAAGCTTGCCTGCGGCATCGGCGTCAGGCTGGCGATCGGCATCGCGCAGCCAGCTCTTGAATTCGAAACGCTCGTAGAGCGCACGCATGCGCTCGGCATCGGGGGGTTCGAGCTTCAGCTCTTCGACCTTGACCGGCAGCTCGCAGTCCACCTTGACGGTCAACAGGCGCCTGCCCTGCGGCAGCCAGTCGCGCGCCTTGCGCAGGTTGTCGCCGACGACACCGCCGATCTCGTCTGCGTGGGCGACGATGTTGTCGAGCGTGTCGTATTGCGCGAGCCACTTCGCCGCGGTCTTGGGTCCGACCTTGGATACGCCGGGCACGTTGTCGACGGTATCGCCCGTCAACGTCAGGAGGTCGAGCACCTGGTCGGGGCGAACGCCGAAGCGCGCGACGACGCCATCGTGATCGAGGCGCTCGTTACTCATCGTGTTGATCAGCGTGATGCCGGGCTCGACCAGCTGGGCGAGATCCTTGTCCGAAGTCGAGATCACGGTGTCGATGCCCGCAGTCTTTGCCTGGCGAGCAAGCGTGCCGATCACGTCGTCGGCTTCGACGCCTTCGACGACCAGCAGCGGCCAGCCGTTGGCGCGCACCATGTCGTGCAGCGGACCGATCTGCGCGACGAGCGGGTCGGGCATCGGCGGACGATGCGCCTTGTACTCGGGATACCAATCGTCGCGGAAGGTCTTGCCCGGTGCATCGAAGACGACCGCGAAGTAGTCCGGCTTGCCGTCGATCACCAAACGGCGCAACATCGACAGCACACCGCGCAGCGCGCCGGTCGGCTCCCCTTTGGACGTCCTGAGGTCAGGCAGCGCATGGAACGCGCGGTACAGGTATGACGAACCATCGACGAGGACAAGCGTTGCCATGCGGTCGCGAACCCACAAGATTCCCGAGCTGATCGACCCGCAATCGCTGCATTCGACGCACGGGCAGGAAGCGTGGCGGGTGCTGGGGATTATGGCAGAGTTCCACGCGGCAGCCGACCAGCTTTCCGGCGTGCATCCGGCGGTCAGCGTGTTCGGCAGCGCGCGGATCCGTGAAGGCCATCCGTACTTCACGGCGGCGAAGACGATCGCACGCAAGCTCTCGGACGCCGGCTTCTCCGTGATCTCCGGTGGCGGCCCAGGATTGATGGAGGCCGCCAACGAGGGCGCGCACGGCGGGCGCTCGCCGGCGGTCGGGCTCAACATCGTGCTGCCCAACGAGCAGGCGAGGAACCGCTACCAGGACATCAGCCTCTATTTCCGTTATTTCTTCGCGCGCAAGATGATGTTCGTGCGCTTCGCGTCGGCGTATGTCGTGCTGCCCGGCGGCTATGGCACGCTCGACGAGCTGTCCGAATGCCTGACACTGGTGCAGACGGGCACGAGCCATCGGATCCCGATCATCCTCGTCGGATCGGCATTCTGGCGCGGGCTGCTGGCCTGGTTCGAGGACAGGCTCGTCGGCGAAGGCATGATCGCCGAGCATGACCTCTCGCTGATGCGCGTCATCGACGACCCCGATGAGGTGGTCGACGCCATCTTCCGGTATTACGAAACCCGCGGGTTCCAGCCCTCGCGCGAAGAGCGCGAGAAGATCCTCAACCTCTGATCGCCGGCACCGCACCGCGCCGGGGAACGGCGTTTGGTAGAATGGGAGCGTCGTCACCGCACCGGTCAGCACGGCCGGGCACCGATCGCAGCGTCCATCCTCCGGTCCCATGATTGCACGTACTTTCCTGATGTCGCTCGTGCTGGCCCTGGTTGCGGGCAGCGCATCGGCCCAGGGCCCGGCCAGGGCGCCGTCGCCTGCCGAGCCGCCGCCGATTCCGCCTCCGGACGCAACCGGTGACTCGGATCTGGCGCCGCAGGTCACGATCATCCGCCGCGATCAGCAGGTCATCGAGGAAGTCCGCATCAAGGGCGAGCTTCGGTACATCCGGGTGACGCCGCTGCACGGACGACCCTATTACCTGATCCCCGACGTCAACGGCGCGACCTATATCCGGCGCGACAGCCTCGACTCGTCGCTCAAGGTCCCGCTGTGGGTTCTGTTCTCCTTCTAGGCTAGGCTCCTACCACCCGCGTGCGGCGCGGCGCGCAGGGAGCGCGACGCGTGTCTCCATGTCCGTCTACACGGCCGTCACCACCGAGGAACTCGATGCATGGCTTGGACGCTATGCGCTCGGCACGCTCGTCGAGTTCGCGCCGATCGCTGCGGGCATCGAGAACACCAACTATTTCGTCACGACCGAGCGCGGACGCTATGTGCTGACACTCTACGAGCGCCTGCCGGCGGAGGAGCTTCCGTTCTACCTGAACCTGATGGCGCACCTCTCGCGCGCCGGTGTCGAGGTGCCGACGCCCGCCGCGGATCGCACGGGTGCCTACTTCTCGGTGCTCAACGGACGGCCGGCGGGCCTCGTCAGCCGCATCGACGGCGCCGCCGTCGTGACGCCCGGGCCCGAGCATTGCGCGGCCGTCGGCAATGCGCTCGCAAGACTGCATCTCGCGTCGCAGAGCTACCGCGCTCGCCTCACCAACCGGCGCGGTCCCGCCTGGTGGCGCCAGGCCTCGCGCGCGGTTCGACCCTTCCTGACCGCCGAGCAGAACGAGCTGCTTGCAGGGGAAGTCAGGTTCCAGACCGGTTTCGGCAAGGGCAAGCTCCCCAAAGGGGCGATCCACGGCGATCTCTTCTGTGACAACGTCCTGTTTTCCGGGAGCCGGGTCGCGGGGATCATCGATTTCGGCTTTGCGGCAACCGATTTCCTCGCCTACGACCTGGCGATCGCCGTCAACGACTGGTGCGTGGCCGGCAATGCCGACGGCTCGCTCGATCCGCACCGCCTCGACGCCATGGTCCGCGCGTATGCCGCGGCGCGCCCGCTGACGCCGGACGAGCGGGCCCAGTGGCCCGCGCTGCTGCGCGCTGCCGCGCTGCGCTTCTGGGTGTCGCGCCTCTACGACCTGCACCTGCCCCGGCCGGGCGAGCTCACGCACGCCCACGATCCGCAGCCATTCGAGCGCATCCTGCGCACCCGCGTCGCGGCCGACGCGACGCCATTTCCCACCTGACGGGCACGATCGCGAGCGACGCAGGATGGCACTCCAGGCGAAAGACATCGTTTTCACCCGCTACGACGGCAGGCGCGGCGTCACCTGGCTCACTGAAAGCTTTGCGATGCTGTCGAAGCACCGCGTGCCCTGGCTCATGCTCGTCGTCGCGTATTACCTGCTCCTCGCCGTCGTCGAGGCGCTGCCGTGGATCGGCGTCTACGTGGCGCCGATCATCAAGCCGCTCATGTCGGTTGCGTTCCTCGCAGCCGCGTGGACCCAGGAGCGCGGCGGCCGGCCGCAACTGCGGATGCTGATGCAGGGTTTCCGCGCGAACGTGTGGACACTCCTGCCGCTCGGCGTCATCCTGGTTGCAGGCATCTCGCTTGCCGTTGCGGCCACATCGCTGATCGACGGCGGTCGCCTGCTGGACCTGCTCTACGGAGCCGCGCCTGCGGATGCCGATCCGGCGGCAGCGGCGCGGCGCCTGCACGAGACGCTGGCTTCTCCACGCGTCGAGCTCGGAATGCTTTTCGGGGCGATCTGCGCGCTGCCGACGATCCTCGCGCTTTGGTGGGCCCCTGCGCTCGTCGTCTTCCAGGATGCCCGACTGCCCACGGCCCTTGCCGCGAGCCTGCGCGCGGCGGTCGCCAACTGGCGCCCGGTGCTGCGGTACGCCGCCGTCGTGTTCGTGCTGGGCGGGGTCGTACCCTCGCTGGTCACATCGATGGTCGCGCTGATCGTGCCTTCGCCCTTCAACGCGACGCTCGCAATGGCGCTGCTGCTGCCTTACCTCGCGCTGTTCGTCACGACGCTGCATATCTCCGATTACGTCAGCTATCGCGACGTGTTCCACGCCGGCGAAACGCTCGCGCCGATCGGCCGCGTGAACGAACCGGGCTGAGCGCCCTCACCCGCCTCGCCCTCACCCGCCTCGCCCTCACCCCGACCCTCTCCCACTTCGTGGGAGAGGGAGCCGAGCGAGGGCGAGGCGGGTGAGGTGGTCTCCGAGCCGATCAGGCCGCTTCGAGGCGGGCGTAGTCGAGCGCGAGCCATTTGACGCCGGCGTCGCGGAAATTCACCTGCACGCGTGCATCGCTGCCGCGCCCTTCGGCGTCGATGATCACCCCCAACCCGAACTTGGCATGGCGGACGCTCTGGCCGATGCGCCACGCGGGCGCGGGCGGCGTCGCAGCCGGACCGGTGCCGCCGCCCGCGCCGGTCGCGACCGGCAGCGCAGCGGGCTGCGGCCGCCGCTCGCTTCCCCATTCGGCCTCGTCGAATTCGCGGCCCCAGCGCGGTTCGCGTCCGGACAGCCACTGCATGAGATCGCGCGGGATCTCGTCGATGAAGCGCGAGGCGATGTTGTAGCGCAGCTGCCCATGCAGCATCCGGCTCTGCGCCAGCGTGAGGTACAGCCGGCGTCGCGCCCGCGTCACGGCGACATACATCAGCCGGCGCTCTTCCTCGAGACCGTCCGCCTCGTTGCGGCTGTTGTCGTGGGGGAACAACCCCTCCTCGAGCCCGGTGACGAACACCGTATGGAACTCGAGGCCCTTGGCGGCATGCATCGTCATCAGCTGCAACGCAGGACGCCCTTCCGCCTCCTGCGTATCGCCCGCCTCCAGCGCCGCATGGGCGAGGAAGGCGGTCAGCGGATCACCTGCAGCGTCAGCCGCCGCAGCTTCGACTGCCGAAGCCTCGGCCGCCGGGTCTTCGGCTGCGGCCCCGCGACCGCCGGCGATCGGGGCGTCGACGGCCAGATCGGCTTCGCGGACGAAAGCCCCGGCGGCATTGACGAGCTCCTCGAGGTTCTCGACGCGCTCGCTGCCGTCCTTTTCCTGCCGGTAATGCGCGATCAATCCCGACGTCTCGACGATGTGCCCGACGGTCTCGTCCAGGGGCAGGCTCCTCGTCACCTCGCGCGCATCCTCGATCAGCCGGACGAAACCGGCGAGTGCGGCGCCCGCCTTGCCGCGGGTCGCGCCCGCGCAGGCCGCCTGCCAGAGTGTCGTGCCCTGTGCGCGTGCCGCATCCTGCAACTGCTCGAGCGTGCGCGCTCCGATGCCTCGAGGCGGAAAATTGACTGCGCGCAGGAACGCGCCATCGTCGCCCGGCTCGACGAGCAGCCGCAGGTAGGCGAGCGCGTGCTTGACCTCGGCGCGCTCGAAGAAGCGCATGCCGCCATAGACGCGATAGGGCAGCCCGGCGTTGAACAGCGCGTGCTCGAGGACGCGCGACTGCGCGTTGCTGCGGTAGAGCAGCGCCACCTGATCTAGCGCCAGCCCCTCGTCGAGCAGGCCTTTGACCACCTCGACGATGAACGCCGCCTCGTCGATTTCGCTGCCGGCGGCGAATGCGCGTACCGGCTCGCCCTTGCCTTCGCTGGTCCACAGGTTCTTGCCCAGCCGCGCGGCGTTGTGGCGGATCAGCGCGTTGGCCGCGTCGAGGATATGCCCGTGCGAGCGGTAATTCTGCTCGAGCTTGATCAGGGTGACCGGCGCGCCCGGACGCGCGAAGTCGCGCTCGAAGCTCCGCATGTTCCCGACGTCGGCGCCGCGAAACGCGTAGATCGACTGATCATCGTCGCCGACCGCGAACACTGCCGCGTCCGGCCCTGCGAGCTGGCGCAGCCAGCGGTACTGCAGGACGTTCGTGTCCTGGAACTCGTCGACCAGCAGATCCGTGAACCGGCGCCGGTAATGCTCGCGGATCGCGTCGTTGCGCTCCAGCAGCTCGAAGCTGCGCAGGAGCAGTTCGGCGAAATCGACGACACCCTCGCGCTGGCACATCGCGTCGTAGAGCGCGTAGTGCTCGACGCGGCGCCGCGACATCTCGTCGCCGGCCTCGACCGCGTTGGGGCGCAGGCCATGCTCCTTGGCATCGGCGATGAACCACTGCAGCTCCCGCGGCGGATAGCGCTCGTCGTCGATGCCGTGCGCCCGGTACATCCGCTTGATCAGCGCGAGCTGGTCGGCGGTGTCGAGGATCTGGAAGAGTTGCGGCAGGTCGGCGTCGCGGTAATGCGCGCGCAGCATCCGGTTGCACAGGCCGTGGAAGGTGCCGATCCACATCCCGCGCGTGTTGACCGGCGTCAGCGTGCCGAGGCGGACGAGCATCTCCTTCGCCGCCTTGTTCGTGAACGTGACGGCCAGGATCGACAGCGGCGTCGCCTGACCCGTGGCGAGCAGCCACGCGATGCGCGTGGTCAGCACGCGGGTCTTGCCGCTGCCGGCCCCGGCGAGGATCAGCGCGGACGCGTGCGGCAGCGTGACTGCGGCGAGTTGCTCGGGATTGAGATCCGACAGGAGAGGCGAAGACATTGC
>DATIQL010000041.1:0-2331 GCA_035470905.1 Casimicrobiaceae bacterium | reverse complement strand
CATCGCCTTCGCGGTCACGGCGAGGATCGGCAGCGCCGAGAACTCGGGGATCGCGCGGATCTCCCGCATGGTCTCGTAGCCGTCCATCTCGGGCATCATCACGTCCATCAGGACGACGTCGATCTCCGGGTTCGCCCGGAGCGTCTGGATCCCCTGGACGCCGTTCTCGGAGTAGAGCACCTCCATCCCGTGCGACTCGAGCGCGCTCGTCAGGGCGAAGACGTTGCGGACGTCGTCGTCGACGACCAGCACCGACGCCCCGGCGAGTGAGGTCGCGTCGTAGTCGGTGCGGCCTTCGTCCGCACCGCTCGTCGCCATGATGATCGGGCCACGTCCGGTCGGTCCGTGGTCTTCCAGGCTCGGCTGCATCGGCAGGCTCGGGAAGGTGTCGCCGAACGGGAACTCCTGCGGGATGTAGAGCGTGAACGTCGACCCGACGCCTTCCTCGCTCTCCACCGTGATCGCTCCGCCGAGCAGCCGCGCGATCTCCCGGCTGATCGACAGGCCCAGCCCGGTGCCGCCGTACTTGCGGCTGGTGGTGCCGTCGGCTTGCTGGAACGCCTCGAAGATCAGCCGCTGCTTGTCTTCGGGGATACCGATGCCGGTATCGTTGACCGAGATCTCGATCGCCGATTCTGCGTCGCCGAGGATCGGGTGCGTCGGGCTCCAGCCGCGGCTCGCCTTGTTCACCGCCAGCGTCACCCCGCCATGCGCAGTGAACTTGAAGGCATTCGAGAGCAGATTGAGCACGATTTGTTGCAGGCGCTTCTCGTCGGTGCGGATTGCCGGCGGCAGGTCGGGTGCGAAATCGACGTGGAACTCGAGCTGCTTTTCCGAGGCGAGCTGACGGAAAGTGCGCTCCATGTGCTGCCGCAGACTCGCCAGCGACATGTCGCCGATCTCGATCGCCACAGTGCCGGATTCGATCTTCGAGAGATCGAGGATGTCGTTGATCAGGCTGAGCAAGTCGGTTCCGGCACCGTGGATCGTGCGGGCGAACTCGGTCTGTTTCTCGTTGAGGTTGCCCTGCTGGTTGTCGGCCAGCATCTTCGACAGGATCAGCAGCGAGTTGAGCGGCGTGCGCAGCTCGTGGCTCATGTTGGCGAGGAACTCGGACTTGTACTTCGAGGTCAGCGCAAGCTGCTCGGCTTTTTCCTCGACCGCGCGGCGGGCCATTTCGATTTCGAAATTCTTCGCTTCGACCTGGCGCTTCTCGTTCTCGAGGAGCTGGGCCTTTTCCTGAAGCTCCTCGTTCGTCGCGTGGAGCTCCTCCTGCTTGCGGGTGAGCTCGGTCTGGCGCGACTGCAGTTCCTGCGTCAGCAGCTGCGATTCCTTGAGCAGTTCCTCGGTGCGCATCGTCGCCGCGATCGTGTTGAGCACGATGCCGACGGTTTCCATCAGCTGCGTCAGGAACGTGTGGTGTGTCTCGTTGAATTCCTCGAACGAGGCGAGCTCGATGACCGCCTTGACCTCGTCCTCGAATAGCGCGGGGAGGATGTTGATGTTTGCAGGCGTCGCAGCGCCCAGGCCCGAACCGATCTTGATGAAGTCGCCGGGCACCTTCTGCAGCCGCATCGGCCGCTTGTCGGCGGCCGCCTGGCCGATCAGGCCTTCGCGCAGCTCGAAGCGGTTCTTGAGCTCGGCTTTCTTCTCAGCTCCATACGTGGCGATGAGATCGAGCGACTTGCTGCCCAGGGGATCGTCGTTGGCGACGTAGAACACGCCGTATTGCGCGTTTACCAGCGGTGCGAGCTCGCTCATGATCAGGTTGGAGATCGTCGCCAGGTCGCGTTCGCCCTGGAGCATGCGGCTGAACCGCGCGAGGTTGGTCTTTAGCCAGTCCTGCTCGGCGTTCTTGAGCGTCTGATCCTTCAGGTTACGGATCATCTCGTTGATCGTGTCCTTGAGCGCGGCCATCTCGCCCGAGGCTTCCACCGCGATCGAGCGGGTCAGGTCGCCCTTGGTCACCGCGGTGGCCACGTCGGCGATCGAGCGGACCTGATTGGTCAGGTTAGCGGCGAGCTGGTTCACGTTGTCGGTCAGGTCGCGCCACAGGCCGGCGGCGCCGGGCACGCGCGCCTGGCCGCCGAGGCGGCCTTCAACGCCCACTTCGCGGGCCATATTGGTCACCTGATCGCCGAAGGTCGAAAGCGTCTCGATCATCCCGTTGATCGTCTCGGCGAGAGCAGCGATCTCACCCTTGGCGTCGAAGGTCAGCTTGCGCTTGAGGTTGCCCTGGGCAACCGCGGTGACGACGTCGGCGATGCCGCGCACCTGGTTCGTCAGGTTGGTCGCCATAAGGTTGACGTTGTCGGTCAGGTCCTTCCACGT
>DATIQL010000040.1:0-26329 GCA_035470905.1 Casimicrobiaceae bacterium | reverse complement strand
GAGGGCTTCCTTGATTGCCACCAGCGACAGCACCGCTTCGCGCCCGTCGATGATCCGGTGGTCGTAGGACTGCGCAAGGTAGTTCATCGGACGCACGACGATCTGGCCGTTCTCGACGACCGCGCGGTCCTTGGTCGCGTGTACGCCGAGGATCGCCGATTGCGGCGGATTGATGATCGGCGTCGACAGCATCGACCCGAACACGCCGCCGTTGCTGATCGTGTACGTTCCGCCGGTCAGCTCCTCGACGGTCAGCTTGCCGTCCTGCGCGCGCTTGCCGTAGTCGGCGATCTGCTTCTCGATGTCCGCGATCGACATCTGGTCCGCATCGCGCAGGATCGGCACGACCAGGCCGCGCGGGCTGCCGACGGCGATGCCGATGTCGTAGTAACCGTGATACACGATGTCGTTGCCGTCGATCGACGCATTGACCAGCGGATATTTCTTCAGCGCGTGGACGGCGGCCTTGACGAAGAACCCCATGAAGCCGAGCTTGACGCCGTGCTCCTTCTCGAACCGCTCCTTGTAGCGGTTGCGAAGGTCGATCACCGGCTGCATGTTGACTTCGTTGAACGTCGTCAGGATCGCTGCGGTCGCCTGCGACTGCACCAGGCGTTCGGCGACGCGGGCGCGCAGGCGCGACATCGGCACGCGCTGCTCGGGTCGCACGCCGAGGGCTGCCGGAAGTCGCACCGCCGGCACAGGCCGGGCGGAGGGCACGGGCGCCTGCGGGGCGGGCGCCGGCGGCGCTTCGGGCGCGCGCGCTGCGGCAGCGACGACGTCGCCCTTGGTGATCCGCCCGCCGCGTCCCGTTCCGGCAATCGTGCCTGACTCGAGTCCCTGCTCGGCCATCATCCGGCGCGCCGCGGGCAGCGCTGCAGGCGCCGCACCCGCTGCCGGCGCGGCTGCGGCCGTCGCTGCCGCGGACGGCACGGCTGCGGCAGCCGGGATCGCGGCGCCCTTGGCCTCGGTGTCGATCACCGCGATGACATCGTTCGAGGTGACCGTCGCGCCGTCGGGCTGCGCGATCTCGAGCAGCACGCCGTCGCCCGGCGCGGGAAGCTCGAGCACGACCTTGTCGGTCTCGATGTCGATGAGGTTCTCGTCGCGCCTTACTGCCTCGCCCGCCTTCTTGTGCCAGGTCAGCAGCGTCGCCTCGGCGACCGACTCCGGCAGTTGCGGGACCTTCACTTCAATTCGCATTTGACCACTCTCGTCGTTTTCGGAAAATGAGGTCTGTCCCCATTTCTGCTCAGCGCGCGGGCAGCATCTCGCCCGAGCGGAGCTCGTCGGCGAACGCATCCTCGACGAGCTGCTTCTGCTCGGCGTTGTGCTTGGCCGCATAGCCGACCGCCGTCGATGCCGACACCGGACGGCCGGCGTAGGCGAGCAGCTTCCTGCGATCGATGTCGGCGCGCAGGTAGGCGCTCAGCCGGTACCACGCGCCCTGTTTCTGCGGCTCTTCCTGGCACCAGACGACTTCCTTCGCGGCCGGGTATTTCGCGACCTCGCGCTTGTAGTCGTCGTGGGGGAACGGATACTGCTGCTCGAGGCGCAGGATCGCGACGTCGTCGATCTTGCGCTCGCGACGATGGGCGAGAAGCTCGTAGTAGACCTTGCCCGAGCAGACGATCACCCGCTTCACCTTCTTCGGGTCGATCCGGTCGACCTCGCCGATGACATTCTGGAAGCTGCCTTTCGCGAGCTCGTCGAGGGTCGACACCGCTTCCTTGTGCCGCAGCAGGCTCTTGGGCGTCATGACGATCAGCGGCTTGCGGAAGTGACGGATCATCTGCCGGCGCAGCAGGTGGAACACCTGGGCCGGGGTCGTGGGCACGACCACCTGCATGTTGTGCTGCGCGCACAGCTGCAGGTAGCGCTCGGGACGCGCCGACGAATGCTCGGGCCCCTGCCCTTCGTAGCCGTGCGGCAGGAACAGGACCAGGTCGCAGATCCGGCCCCACTTCACCTCGCCGGCGCTGATGAACTGGTCGATCACCACCTGCGCGCCGTTGGCGAAATCGCCGAACTGCGCCTCCCAGATCACGAGCTGCGACGGCTCGGAGGTCGTGTAGCCGTATTCGAAGCCGAGCACCGCGTTCTCGGTCAGCACCGAATCGATGATCTCGCAGTCGGCCTGGCCTTCGCGGATGTGCTGCAGCGGGACCCAGATGCCGGCGTCCCATTTCTCGCGGTTCTGGTCGTGCAGCACCGCATGGCGGTGCGAGAACGTCCCGCGGCCCACGTCCTCCCCGGAGATGCTCACGCCGTAGTTCTGGTCCAGCAGCGACGCGTAGGCGAGGATCTCGCCCATGCCCCAGTCGACCGGGTGCTTGCCCTCGACCATCGCCCGCCGGTCGGCCATCAGCTTCTCGACCCGCGGATGCAGCTTGAAATCGGCGGGCACGGCAGTCGCCTTCACCCCGAGCTCCTTGAGGTGCGCGAGCGGAACGGTGGTGTCGGCGGGGTCCGTCCAGTGGCGGTTCTTGTACGGCGTCCAGTCGACGATGAACGGCGGCTTGTAGTTCGACAGGACCGTCGTGTTCGTGTGGTAGCCCTTGTCCATCGCGGCGCGGTAGGTCGCGATCATCGCGTCGGCTTCCTCGGCGGTGACCACGCCTTCCGCGATCAGCCGGTCGGCATAGAGCTTGCGCGTGCCGGGATGCTGGTTGATCTTCTTGTACATCAGCGGCTGGGTGATCATCGGCTCGTCGGCCTCGTTGTGGCCGAGGCGGCGGAAGCAGACGAGGTCGATGAACACGTCCTTGTGGTACTTCTGCCGGTAATCGAGGGCGATCTCGGTGGCGAGCAGGCAGGCCTCGGGGTCGTCGCCGTTCACGTGCAGGATCGGCGCCTCGATCATCTTGGCGACGTCCGTGCAGTAGAGCGTGCCGCGCGTATCGCGCGGGTCGGAGGTCGTGAAGCCGATCTGGTTGTTGATGACGATATGGACGGTCCCGCCGGTGTAGTAGCCGCGGGTCTGCGCCATGTTCAGGCATTCCTGCACGATGCCCTGGCCCGCGATCGCCGCGTCGCCGTGGATCAGCACCGGCAGCACCTGGTCGCCGCGGGCATCCTTGCGCCGGTGCTGGCGCGCACGCACGCTGCCCTCGACCACCGGATTGACGATCTCGAGGTGCGACGGATTGAAGGCCAGCGTCACGTGCACCGGCCCGCCCGGCGTCGAGACGTCGGACGAGAAACCCTGGTGGTACTTGACGTCGCCCGCGGGCAGCACCTGCGCGCCCTTGCCCTCGAACTCCGAAAAGAGGTCGGAGGGCATCTTGCCCAGAGTGTTGACCAGGACATTGAGGCGTCCCCGATGCGCCATGCCGAGCACGATCTCCTGGACCCCGGCGGCGCCGGCGCGCTGGATCAGCAGATCGAGCATCGGGGTCATCGAATCGCCGCCCTCGCCCGAGAACCGCTTCTGGCCGACGTACTTGGTGTGCAGGTAACGCTCGAGCGTCTCGGCAGCGGTCAGCCGCTCGAGGATGCGCTTGCGCTGCTCGGCGCCGTAGTTCGGCCGCGAACGGATCGGCTCCAGGCGCTCCTGGATGAAGCGCTTGACCGGCGTGTCCGAGATGTACATGTACTCGGCGCCCAGCGTCCGCGTATAGGTCTGCCTGAGCGCCTCGACGATGTCGCGCAGGCGCATCCGCGCGGGACCCGCCTTGAACGAGCCGACGTCGAACTCGGTGTCGAGGTCGGCCTCGGTGAAGCCGTAGGTGCGCAGGTCGAGATCGGCGATGTACGGCGGCTCCTGCCGCTGCAGCGGGTCGAGGCTTGCATGCAGCATGCCGAGAGTGCGGAACTTGCCGATCAACTGCAGCACGAGCACCTGCTTGTGCATCGTCGTCGCATCGACCATCGCGCCGGCGATGCGCCGGCTCTTCGCGAGCTCGCGGAAGGATTCGACCACCGGGGCGTGCGGCACGTCGGCGGCATCGCCCTTCAGCTCGTCGAAATACTCGCGCCACTCGGGAGGAACGCGGCCCGGATCGGCGAGGTAGCTCTCGTAGAGCTCCTCGACGAACGGCGCATTGCCGCCGAACAGGGTGCTCGTCGATTCCAGGTCCTTCATCGTGCCCATTGCTTGTACCTCGTTGCTTCGGTTCGTTGCATTCGGCCACCGCGGCGGCCGGCGCGGCGCCGGTCGCGGATCAGCGCTCGCCGATCGGCTTGACGCTGCGCCGTGCCGCACCGGTGAAGAGCTGCCGCGGGCGGCCGATCTTGTATTCGGGATCGGTGATCATCTCGTTGAGCTGGGCGATCCAGCCCACGGTGCGCGCCAGCGCGAAGATCGCGGTGAACAGCGATACCGGAATGCCGATCGCCTTCTGGACGATCCCGGAATAGAAATCGACGTTAGGGTAGAGCTTGCGCTGGACGAAATAGTCGTCCTCCAGCGCGATCTTCTCCAGCGCCATCGCGAGCTTGAACAGCGGATCGTCGTGCAGCCCGAGCGCCTCCAGCACCTCGTGGCAGGTCTCCCGCATCAGCTTGGCGCGGGGGTCGTAGTTCTTGTACACCCGGTGCCCGAAGCCCATCAGCCGCACCGTCGAGTTCTTGTCCTTGGCCCTGGCGATGAACTCGCCGACCCTGGCGACACCACCCTGCGCCTGGATGTCGTAGAGCATGTTGAGCGCCGCCTCGTTGGCGCCGCCATGCGCCGGCCCCCACAGGCAGGCGACGCCCGCGGCGATCGCGGCGAACGGGTTGGTGCCCGACGATGCGCACAAACGGACCGTCGACGTCGACGCGTTCTGCTCGTGGTCGGCATGGAGGATGAAGATCCGGTCCAGCGCACGCACCAGCACGTCGTTGACCTTGTAGTCCTCGCAGGGCGTGGCGAACATCATCCGCATGAAGTTCGCCGCGTAGGAAAGGTCGTTGCGCGGGTACATGTACGGCTGGCCCACCGAGTACTTGTAGGCCATCGCGACCAGCGTGGGCATCTTGGCGATCAGCCGGATCGCCGAGATGTCGCGCTGGTGCGCGTCGTTTAGGTTGATCGAGTCCGGGTAGAACGCGCTCATCGCGCCGACGAGCCCGGTCAGCGCCGCCATCGGGTGGGCATCGCGCCGGAAACCGCGCATGAAGAACTGCATCTGCTCGTTGACCATCGTGTGCTTGATCACGCGACCCGCGAAATCGTCCTTCTGCGCGGCGTCCGGGAGCTCGCCGTACAGCAGCAGGTGGCAGACCTCGAGGAAATCGCAGCTGACCGCCAGCTCCTCGATCGGGTAGCCGCGATAGAGCAGCTCGCCCTTGTCGCCGTCGATGAAGGTGATCGCCGAGCTGCAGGCCGCGGTCGACATGAAACCGGGGTCGTAGGTGAACTTGCCCGTCTTCGAATACAGCGAGCGGATGTCGATCACGTCGGGGCCGATCGTTCCCGGAAGCACCGGGAAGGTGGCGGAAGGCGATCCGTCGGAAAAGCTGAGGGTGGCTGTGCGGTCGTTCATCTTGCGTCCTTCGGTTCCAGATTGCGGCCGGGTGCAGCACCCGGGGGGGATCCTCCGACGGCGTTCTCCCGTCGCCTTCAGATCGATCTCAGGCGGTCGACCAGCGGGCGAACCCGCGGATCGGCCGGCTCGGCGCGCCCTGCGATCAGATCCCATAGCGCGTTGTCAGGCAGGTCGAGCAGCGCATCGAGTTGCGCGATATCGTCGTCGGTGAGCCTCGATCCCTCGGCGTCGAGGAACCGCGCGAGGACCAGGTCGTTTTCCAGCATTCCGCGCCGACAGCGCCAGCGCAAGCGGTCGAATCGATGGCGGTCCTCGGTCACGCGCGGCGGGCTCCGGGCTCACACCGCCCGCTTGATCATCATCGTCTTGATGGTCCCGATCGCGACGGTCGGATTGAGTCCCTTCGGGCAGACGTCGACGCAGTTCATGATCGAGTGACAGCGGAACAGGCGATAAGGATCCTCGAGGCTGTCGAGCCTCGCGTTGAGGTCCCGGTCGCGGCTGTCGGCGATGAAGCGGTAGGCGTTGAGCAGGCCGGCCGGCCCGACGAACTTGTCCGGGTTCCACCAGAACGACGGGCACGCCGTCGAGCAGCAGGCGCAGAGGATGCACTCGTAAAGCCCGTCGAGGCTCTCGCGCTCCTCGGGCGACTGCAGGCGCTCGCGCTCCGGCGGCGGTTCGTCGTTGACCAGGTAGGGTTTGATCGAGTGGTATTGCTTGAAGAACTGGCTCATGTCGACGATCAGGTCGCGGACCACCGGCAGCCCGGGCAGCGGCCGCAGCTCGACCGGTTCCTTCAGCGTCTTCAGATTGGTGATGCAGGCCAGTCCGTTCCTGCCGTTGATGTTCATCGCATCGGACCCGCAGACCCCTTCACGGCAGCTGCGGCGGAAGGCGAGCGAATCGTCGACGACCTTCAGCCGGATCAGCGCATCGAGCAGCATCCGGTCGTGCGGGTCGAGCGCGATGTCGTACTCCTGGAAACGCGGCTTCGCGTCCTTTTCCGGGTCGTAGCGATAGATGCGGAATTTCATGGCGGCGTCAGTAGGTGCGGGCCTTGGGCGGGAAGGTTTCGACCGACAGCGGCTTCAGGTTGACCGGCTTGTAGTCGAGGCGGTTTCCGTCCCGGTACCACAGCGTGTGCTTGAGCCAGCCGGCATCGTCGCGCTCGGGGTAATCGCTGCGCGCCTGCGCGCCGCGCGACTCGCGCCGCGCCTCGGCGGAGAAGATCGTCGCCTTGGCGGTCTCGACCAGGTTGTCGAGCTCCAGCGCCTCGACCCGCGCGGTGTTGAAGGTCCGGCTCCTGTCCGCAATCGCCGTGCGCTGCGCGCGCGCCTCCAGCTCGAGCACCTTCTGCACCCCCTCGGAGAGCAGCTGCTGGTTGCGGAACACGCCGCAGTGCGCCTGCATCGACTTGCGCAGGTCGCCTGCGACCTCGGCGACGCTCTCGCCCGACGTCGCGGCATCGAGCCGCGCGAGCCTCGCGACCGAGATCTCGCCGGCATCCTTCGGCAGCGGCCTGTGCGATTGCGCGGAAAGGTTCTGCCCGACGATGTGGTTGCCTGCCGAGCGCCCGAACACCAGCAGGTCGAGCAGCGAATTCGTGCCGAGGCGGTTCGCGCCGTGGACCGATACGCAGGCGCATTCGCCGACCGCGTACAGGCCAGGAACGACGGCCGCGTGATTGCCGCCCTGCGGGACGACGACCTGCCCGTGGATGTTGGTCGGGATGCCGCCCATCATGTAGTGGATCGTCGGCACGACCGGGATCGGTTCCCTGATCGGGTCGACGTTCGCGAACTTGATCGCGATCTCGCGGATCGACGGAAGGCGCTTGTTGATCACGTCGGGTCCGAGGTGATCGAGCTTCAGCAGCACGTAATCCTTGTTCGGCCCGCAGCCGCGGCCTTCCTTGATCTCCTGGTCCATCGAGCGGCTGACGACGTCGCGCGAGGCGAGGTCCTTGAGGTTCGGCGCATAGCGCTCCATGAAGCGCTCGCCCTGCGCATTCAGCAGGATGCCGCCCTCGCCCCGCACGCCCTCGGTGATCAGCACCCCGGCGCCGGCGACGCCGGTCGGGTGGAACTGCCAGAACTCCATGTCCTGCAACGGCACGCCGGCGCGCGCCGCCATGCCGAGGCCGTCGCCGGTGTTGATGAAGGCATTGGTCGAGGCGGCGAAGATGCGCCCGGCGCCGCCGGTCGCGAACATCGTCGCCTTGGCCTCCAGGATCATGACCTCGCCGGTCTCCATTTCCAGCGCGGTGACGCCCAGCACCTCGCCGTC
Organism: Casimicrobiaceae bacterium; assembly: GCA_035470905.1. Taxonomy (GTDB): domain Bacteria; phylum Pseudomonadota; class Gammaproteobacteria; order Burkholderiales; family Casimicrobiaceae; genus VBCG01. The sequence goes on along the minus strand of DATIQL010000040.1, from coordinate 18,572 downwards.
GGCGTCGCGGATCAGGTCGAGCGCCATCCACTCGACGAAGAACTGGGTGCGCGCGCGCACGTTGCGCTGGTAGAGCGTGTGCAGCATCGCGTGGCCGGTGCGGTCGGCCGCGGCGCAGGCCCGCTGGATCGCCTTCTCGCCGAAGTTCGCCGAATGCCCGCCGAAAGGCCGCTGGTAGATCGTGCCGTCCGGGTTGCGGTCGAACGGCATGCCGAAATGCTCGAGCTCGTAGACGACCTGCGGCGCCATCCGGCACATGTACTCGATCGCGTCCTGGTCGCCGAGCCAGTCGGAACCCTTGATCGTGTCGTACATGTGCCACAGCCAGCTGTCCTCGGACATGTTGCCGAGCGCCGCGCCGATGCCGCCCTGCGCCGCGACCGTGTGCGAGCGCGTCGGGAACACCTTGGAGAGCACGGCCACCGACAGCCCCGCCTCGGCGAGTTGCAGCGATGCGCGCATGCCCGCGCCGCCTGCGCCGATGATCAGCGCATCGAAGCGTCGGACGGGGAGACGGCCTGCCGCGCTCATGCCTCGGCCTCCTTGCACCCGCATGCCCTGCCACATTCCGCGCGTCGGCCTCCCGCAATCGCGCGGCGGCAGGCCCTGCGGGCTTGCGCTTCGCGCGCCGCGCTCATGCGCCACCCCACAGCACCTGGGCGGTCCAGCCGGCGTAGGCGACCAGCACGCAGACGACGACGATCTGCAGCGTCAGGCGCAGGCTCGTCGGCTTCGCGTAGTCCATCAGGATGTTGCGCACCCCGACCCACGCATGGAACAGCAGCGACGCCATGAACAGGAAGGTCGCGACCCGGAACGCCCCGCTGGCGAACATCGCCTTCCACGTCGCGTAATCGAGGCCCCCGTTCCAGAGCACGATCAGCGCGATCAGCATCGTGTAGAGCGTCATCACGATCGCGGTGACCCGCTGCGCGAGCCAGTCGCGCGCGCCGTAATGGGCGCCGACCGCGAGCTTGTCGACCGCGGCTACCACAGCCGCACCGCGACGATCAGTGTCAGCAGCACCGCAATGACCATGACGATCGCCGAGGCGATGCGCGCCGGCGCGAGATCCGCGCCGATATGGAGGTCGAGCGCCAGGTGCCGCAGCCCCGCCAGCACGTGGTGTATGTACGCCCAGGCGAGCGCCAGCAGCACCAGCTTGCCGAACCAGGAGGAAAGGGGGCCGAAGGCCGCCTCGAAACCCTGGCTCGACGCGAGGCTGGTCTGCACGAACCACAGCAGCAGCGGTATGCCGACGGCGAACAGCAGCGCACCGCTGATCCGGTGCAGGATCGAAACGATCGCCGGCAGCGGCTGCCGGATCGCCAACAGGTTGAGGTAGATCGGACGTCGTTTTGCGACAGGTCGTTCGATGGCGGCCATGAATCAACCCTGGATGACGGCGTGGGTGCGGTGGGATAAGCGCATGCCCTGTTCTTTTTTGCGCAGCAGCAAATTATAGCGCGCACACGTACGTGGATGCCACTACGCGCCGCTCGCGAACGGCCGGCGCAGCGGCTTCCCCGCCGTCGGGCCCGCGTCAGGAAAGCTCGTTCCAGTAGTGATGGTTGCGCGTCGAGTTGAGGCCGCGGCGGAATTCGACCGGCCGGTCGCCATAGGTGCAAGTCACGCGATCGACGGCGAGCAGCGGCTCGCCGCTGGCGACCTGCAGCAGCGCCGCGGCCGTCGCATCCGCGGCCACGGCGCGCAGCCGTTCCGTCGCGCGCAGCATCGTGACCCCGAACTGCGTCTCGAAGAAACCGTACATCGACCCGCGGTAGGCGTCGTAGCGTTCGCGCGTCATGCCGCGGAACAGCGCCGCCGGCAGCGTGATCTCGTCCAGGACCGTCGGCACGCCCGCATAGTCGAGCACCCGTCGCAGGACGAAGACACCGTCGCCGGGCTTGAGGTTCAGCAGGCGCGCGATTTCGGCGCTGGCGCGCAGCCGCCGGAAATCGACGAGCCGGCTCGTCGGGTACTCGTCCTCCCCGTCATTGCGACGGATGCGAAGGAACCGGAAATTGGACGTCCGCTCCTCGGTGTGCGTCGCGACGAATGTCCCCTTGCCTTGGCGCCTGACGACCAGGTTCTCGGCGGCGAGCGCCTCGATCGCCTTGCGCACGGTGCCGAGCGACACCCCGAAACGCGTCGCGAAGGCGGTTTCCGGCGGAATGGCCTCGCCGGGCTTCCATTCGCCGGACTCGAGCCCGCGCTCGATCAGCGCCTTGATCTGGACGTAGAGCGGCTGGAACGTCGGCGTGCCGGACACCCGGGTTCGGATCATCGGCGGACCTCCGGAGTGGGAACTCAGTGGGAGCTGTTTGATATCTTATATCATCTATAGGACTGAATTGACAGACTGCAGCGCCGCGCCTACCATTCGGATGCGCCCCGATCCACGCCTTGCACTGCGGCACGCCGGGCGCCGCGCGCGGCCCCAGCCCGCGCATCCTGCCGCCCCATTCTTGCTCCAGGAGTCTTCGATGAAAGCACCCGTCCGCGTCGCGGTCACCGGCGCCGCCGGCCAGATCGGTTACAGCCTGCTGTTCCGCATCGCCTCGGGACAGATGCTGGGACCCGACCAGCCCGTCATCCTCCAGCTGCTCGAGCTGCCGGTCGACAAGGCACAGGCGGCCCTGAAGGGCGTGATGATGGAAATCGAGGACTGCGCGTTCCCGCTGCTCGCGGGCATGCAGGGAAGCGCCGATCCCAGGGCCGCGTTCCGCGACGCCGACGTCGCGATGCTGGTCGGCGCGAAGCCCCGCGGCCCGGGGATGGAGCGCAAGGACCTGCTGCTCGAAAACGCGAAGATCTTCATCGAGCAGGGCAAGGCGCTCGACGCAGTCGCCTCGCGCGAGATCCGCGTGCTGGTCGTCGGCAATCCTGCGAACACCAACGCCTACATCGCGATGAAATCGGCGCCGTCGCTGCCGGCCCGCAATTTCACCGCGATGCTGCGCCTCGACCACAACCGCGCGCTGTCGCAGGTCGCCGCGAAGGCCGGCCGCCCGGTCGATTCCATCGAGAAGATGACCGTCTGGGGCAACCATTCGCCGACGATGTACGCGGACTACCGCTTCGCCATGTCGAATGGCCAGTCGGTCAAGGACCTGATCAACGACGAGAACTGGAACCGCAACGTGTTCCTGCCGACGGTCGGCAAGCGCGGCGCGGCGATCATCGAGGCGCGCGGGCTGTCGTCGGCGGCTTCCGCCGCCAACGCCGCGATCGACCACATCCACGACTGGCTTCTCGGCAGCAACGGCAAGTGGGTCACGATGGGCATCCCCTCCGACGGCAGCTACGGCATTCCGAAGGACGTCGTCTACGGCGTGCCGGTCACCACCGCCAACGGCGAGTACACGCGCATCCGCGACCTGCCGATCGACGCCTTTTCGCGCGAGAAGATGGACGCGACGCTGAAGGAGCTCGAGGAAGAGCGCGCCGGCGTCGCATCGATGCTCGGCTGACCGGGCCATGGCGACGGGAAGCGCAGGCGCCCGGTTCCGCGCCGCAGTCGCCGCCGAGGCGCCGCTGCAGGTGCCCGGCGCGATCTGCGCCTATCACGCGCTGCTCGCCGCGCGCAGCGGCTTCAAGGCGATCTACCTTTCCGGCGGCGGCGTCGCCGCCGGGTCGCTGGGCCTTCCCGACCTCGGGATCAGCAACCTCGACGACGTCCTGACCGACGTGCGCCGGATCACCGACGTCTGCGACCTGCCGCTGCTGGTCGATGCCGACACCGGTTTCGGCGCCTCCGCGTTCAACATCGGGCGCACCGTGAAGTCGCTGATCAAGTTCGGCGCGGGCGCGATGCACATCGAGGACCAGGTCGGCGCCAAGCGCTGCGGCCACCGCCCGGGCAAGGAGATGGTCTCGCAGGGCGAGATGGTCGACCGCATCAAGGCCGCGGTGGATGCGCGCAGCGACGACGATTTCGTCATCATGGCGCGCACCGACGCGCTGGCCGTCGAGGGGCTGGACGCGGCGCTCGAGCGCGCGCAGGCCTGCGTCGCGGCAGGCGCCGACATGATCTTCCCCGAAGCGATCACCGAGCTGTCGATGTATCGCCGCTTCGCCGACGCCGTAGGCGTGCCGGTCCTCGCCAACCTGACCGAGTTCGGCCAGACGCCGCTGTGGACGGTCGACGAGGTGCGGAAAGCCGGCGTGGCGATCGCGCTCTATCCGCTGTCGGCGTTTCGCGCGATGAACCAGGCGGCGCTCAACGTCTACCAGGCCCTGCGGCGGGACGGCACCCAGAAGAACGTCGTCGCGACCATGCAGACGCGAAACGACCTCTACGACTACCTCGACTACCACGCCTACGAGCAGAAGCTCGACGCGCTGTTCGCGCAGCGCAAGGGCTGAGCCCCCCTCCACGTCAATCCCAGCACACGGGCCATCGATGACGACCTCCCACGACCAGCCGGTGCCGGCCACGGCGCCCAAGCCCAAGAAATCCGTCGCCCTGTCCGGCGTGACCGCGGGCAACACCGCCCTGTGCACGGTCGGGCGCACCGGCAACGACCTGCATTACCGCGGCTACGACATCCTCGACATCGCGGCCACGTCCGAATTCGAGGAGATTGCATACCTGCTCGTCCATGGCAGGCTGCCCTCGCGCATCGAGCTCGACGCCTACAAGCGCAAGCTGCGCACGCTGCGCGGCATTCCCGGGCCGGTCCGCGCCGTGCTCGAGCAGATCCCCGCCTCCACCCATCCGATGGACGTCATGCGCACGGCGGTATCGGCGCTCGGCACGGTCCTGCCCGAGAAGGACAGCCACGATGCCGCGGGGGCCCGCGACATCGCCGACCGCTTGATGGCCTCGATGGGCTCGATGCTGCTCTACTGGCACCACTACAGCCAGAACGGCGCGCGCATCGAGGTCGAGACCGACGACGCGTCGATCGGTGGACACTTCCTGCATTTGCTGCATCGCCGCCCGCCGCCGCCGTCGTGGGTGAAGGCGATGCACACATCGCTGAACCTCTACGCCGAGCACGAGTTCAACGCGTCGACCTTCGCCGCGCGCGTGATCGCCGGCACCGGCTCCGACATCCATTCGGCGATCACCGGCGCGATAGGCGCGCTGCGGGGCCCGAAGCACGGTGGCGCCAACGAAGTCTCGCTCGAGATCCAGTCGCGCTACCTGACGCCCGACGAGGCGGAGGCCGACATCCGCAGGCGCGTGGCGGCGCGCGAGGTCGTCATCGGCTTCGGCCATCCGGTCTACACGATCTCCGATCCGCGGAACAAGGTGATCAAGGAAGTCGCGCGCGAGCTGTCGATCGCCGCCGGCGACATGCGGCTGTTCGACATCGCCGAGCGCCTCGAGACCGTGATGTGGGACGCCAAGAAGATGTTCCCGAACCTCGACTGGTTCTCCGCCGTCAGCTACCACTTGATGGGTGTCCCCACCCCGATGTTCACGCCGCTGTTCGTCATCTCGCGGACCTCGGGCTGGGCCGCCCACGTCATCGAGCAGCGCGAGGATGGCAAGATCATCCGTCCCTCGGCCAATTACACCGGGCCCGACAGCCTCAGGTTCGTTCCGCTCGACCAGCGCGGCTGAACCCGACGCGACCCCCTGGCCCGTACCGCGAACCGGAATCCCCATGTCAGCGCACATCTCCAACGTCCGCCCCAAGCCCGACCAGGTGTTGGTCGACATCGTCGATTACGTCGCGGGCTTCAACATCACCAGCGCGGAGGCGCATTCGACGGCGCACTACTGCCTGCTCGACACCCTGGGCTGCGGCTTCGAGGCATTGTCCTACCCGGCGTGCACCAAGCTCCTCGGCCCGGTGGTCCCCGGAACGACGGTCCCCAACGGCGCGAAGGTGCCCGGGACGCCCTGGCAGCTCGATCCGGTGCAGGCGGCGTTCAACCTGGGCACGATGATCCGCTGGCTGGATTTCAACGACACCTGGCTCGCCGCCGAATGGGGCCACCCGTCCGACAACCTGGGCGGCATCCTGATGACCGCCGACTGGCTGTCGCGCACGGCCGTCGCGGCGGGAAGGAAGCCCCTGTCGATGCACGACGTGCTGACGGCCATGATCAAGGCCCACGAGATCCAGGGCGTGATCGCGCTCCACAACAGCTTCAACCGCGTCGGCCTCGACCACGTGGTGCTGGTCAAGGTCGCGTCGACTGCCGTGGTCGCACAGATGCTGGGCCTGTCGCGCGACGAGATCATCAACGCGGTGTCGCTCGCCTTCGTCGACGGCCAGAGCCTGCGCACCTACCGGCACGCTCCCAACACCGGCTCGCGCAAGAGCTGGGCGGCCGGCGACGCGACCTCGCGCGCCGTGCGCCTCGCGCTGATGGCGAGGACCGGCGAGATGGGCTATCCGTCGGTGCTGACCGCCAAGACCTGGGGTTTCTACGACGTGCTGTTCAAGGGCCAGCCGTTCCGCTTCGATCGTCCCTACGGCAGCTACGTGATGGAGAACGTCCTGTTCAAGATCAGCTTCCCGGCCGAATTCCACGCCCAGACGGCGGTCGAGTGCGCGATGCAGCTGCACCCGCTGGTGAAGGACCGCCTGGCGGACATCTCGAAGATCACCATCCGCACCCACGAGTCGGCGATCCGCATCATCGACAAGAAGGGCCCGCTCGACAATCCGGCCGACCGCGACCACTGCATCCAGTACATGGTCGCGGTGCCGCTGATCTTCGGGCGGCTGACGGCGGCGGATTACGAGGACAACGTCGCCGCCGATCCGCGGATCGACGTGCTGCGCGACAAGATGGTCTGCGTCGAGGACCCGCGCTTCTCGAAGGAATACCTCGACCCCGATCACCGGTCGATCGCCAACGGCATCACCATCGAGTTCAGCGACGGGACGAAGATGCGCGAGATCGTCGTCGAGTACCCGATCGGCCATCGCCGCCGGCGCAAGGAAGGTATCCCGGTGCTGCTCGACAAGTTCCGCGTGAACCTCGCGCGCCGCTTTGCCGCGAAGCAGCAGCAGGCGATCCTCGACGTGGCGCTCGACCCGAAGAAGCTTGGCGCCACGCCGGTCCACGAGTTCATCGACCTGATGGTCGCCTGAGGCTCGGCCGCATCTGCGTTCCCGACCCTGCGTTCCCGACCCTGCGTTCCCGACCCCGCGTCCCCGACTTCGCGCCACCACGATCGATCACCCTCTTCCCAGGAATCCCCATGCGTCTCGCGTTCGCCGTCCTGCTGACCGCCCTCGCCGTGCCGTCCTTCGCTGCGGCGCAGGACTATCCGAAGCTCAGGCCCGGGCTGTGGGAAATGACCCGCACCGCCGACAACGCACCGCAGCGTCCGGCCACGACGACCGTGTGCCTCGACGACTCCGTGCAGAAGGAGATGTTCGACCTGGGCAACGGCGCGATGAAAGGCATGTGCAGCAAGCACCAATTCAGGATGTCCGGCGGACGCGCCACCGGCGATTTCGTCTGCGACATGGGCGGCAGCCGGATGCATTCGACGTCGGCGATGGTGATGAACGGCGACTCCGCCTACCGCACCGAGATCCACACGACCTACGACCCGGCATTCATGGGCATGTCGAAGCTCGACACCGTACTCACCGCGCGCCGCCTCGGCCCGTGCAAGCCGGGCCAGCGTCCGGGCGACATGACCACGGCGGACGGCCACACCTTCAACATTCGCGATGCGATGAACGGCAACGGCAGGAAATGACCGCTGCTTCCGGCGCGCCACGCAAAGAGGAAAGCAACATGACCCACAATTCGTTCGACACCCTGAAGGACCTTCGGCTCGCCTCGGGCACGACCGGCAGGTATTACTCGCTGCCCGCGCTGGAAAAGGCGGGCATCGGCAAGGTGTCGCGGCTCCCGGTCTCGATCCGCATCGTGCTGGAGAGCGTGCTGCGCAACTGCGACGGCACCAAGCTGACCGAGCAGCACGTCCGGCAGGTCGCGAACTGGGCGCCGAATGCGGCGCGCACCGACGAGATCCCCTTCGTCGTGGCCCGCGTCGTCCTGCAGGACTTCACCGGCGTGCCGCTGCTGTGCGACCTCGCCGCGATGCGCAACGTCGCCGCGGAGATGAAGCGCGATCCCAAGGTCATCGAGCCGCTGGTTCCCGTCGACCTCGTCGTCGACCACTCGGTGATGATCGACTACTACGGCTCGCCCGATGCGCTCGATCTCAACATGAAGCTCGAGTTCCGGCGCAACGCCGAGCGCTACCAGTTCATGAAGTGGGGAATGCAGGCCTTCGATACCTTCAAGGTCGTGCCGCCGGGCATCGGCATCGTCCACCAGGTGAACCTCGAGTACCTGGCGCGCGGCGTGCACCAGCGCGCCGGCGTCTACTACCCGGATTCGCTGGTCGGCACCGACAGCCACACGACGATGATCAACGGCATCGGCGTCGTCGCCTGGGGCGTGGGTGGAATCGAGGCCGAGGCTGCGATGCTCGGGCAGCCCGTCTATTTCCTGACGCCCGACGTCGTCGGCGTCGAGCTCAAGGGGCGGCTGCCCGAAGGCGCGACCGCGACCGACCTCGTGCTGACCGTCACCGAGATGCTGCGCAAGGAGAAGGTCGTCGGCAAGTTCGTCGAGTTCTTCGGCGAGGGCGCGGCCACGCTGTCGGTGCCCGACCGGGCCACGATCGGCAACATGGCGCCCGAATACGGCGCGACGATGGGTTTCTTCCCAGTCGACGCCGCGACGGTCGACTACCTGCGCGCGACCGGCCGCAGCGACGCCGAGCTCGACGCGTTCGAAAGCTATTACAAGGCGCAGGGCATGTTCGGCATGCCGCGCGCCGGCGACATCGACTACAGCAAGACGCTGGCGCTCGACCTGGCCTCGATCACGCCGTCGGTCGCGGGCCCGAAGCGTCCGCAGGACCGCATCGAGCTGCCGAAGCTCGCGTCGCGCTTCGCGGAGCTGTTCAGCAAGCCGGTGGGCGAGAACGGCTTCGCGCAACCGGCCGCACGCCTGCGCACGCGGCAGCAGACCCACCCCACGCGCGCCGGGCGCGGGGCCATCAGCGACGCCTCGCAGCAGCTCGCCCAGAACGGCCTGCCGCGGGACATCGTCGAGATGGTCAACAACCGCCCGACGCCCGACCGCATCACGCCGCCGCCCGCGAGGCCGGTCGACATCGGCAACGGCGACGTGCTCATCGCCGCGATCACGTCGTGCACGAACACGTCGAACCCCAGCGTCCTGCTCGCCGCGGGCCTGCTCGCCAAGAAGGCCGTGGAGAAGGGCCTGACGGTCAAGACGCACGTCAAGACGTCGCTCGCTCCGGGATCGCGCGTGGTCACCGATTACCTGACCAAGACGGGCCTGCTGCCCTACCTCGAGAAGCTCGGTTTCGACATCGCGGCCTACGGCTGCACGACCTGCATCGGCAACGCCGGAGACCTGGCGCCCGAGATCAACGACGCGATCGCGGCCAACGACCTCGTGTGCGCCGCGGTGCTGTCGGGCAATCGCAATTTCGAGGCGCGGATCCATCCGAACCTCAAGGCGAACTTCCTGATGTCGCCGCCGCTGGTCGTCGCCTATGCGATCGCCGGCAGCGTGCTGAAGGATCTGTCGACCGAGCCGCTGGGAACCGGCACCGAGGGTCCGGTCTACCTGCGCGACGTGTGGCCCAGCTCGCACGAGGTCGCCGAGCTCCTCGGCTACGCACGCGATCCGGCGACGTTCCGCAAGCTCTATGGCGACCTCGCCAACGCCAACCCGATGTGGAAGACCATCCAGGGCTCGACCGGCCAGGTCTACGACTGGCCTGCGTCGACCTACATCGCCAGGCCGCCGTTCTTCGAGGGCTTCACGATGCAGCCTCCGGCGATCGGCAGCATCAAGGGGGCGCGGGTGCTGGGCATCTTCGGCGACTCGGTGACGACCGACCACATCTCGCCGGCGGGCTCGATCAAGCCGACCTCCCCGGCCGGCCTGTACCTGCAGGAAAAGGACGTGTCGGTCCCGGACTTCAACAGCTACGGGGCGCGCCGCGGCAACCACGAGGTGATGCTGCGCGGCACGTTCGCGAACGTCCGGATCAGGAACCTGATGCTGCCGGCCAAGGACGACGGCACGCGAGTCGAGGGCGGCGTCACGCTGTTCCACGGCGCGAAAGGCGCCCCGCCCGAGCGCATGCCGATCTACGACGCGGCGATGGAATACCAGAGGCAGGGCGTGCCGACGATCGTGTTCGGCGGCGAGGAATACGGCACGGGAAGCTCGCGCGACTGGGCAGCCAAGGGCACGCAGCTGCTCGGGGTCAAGGCGGTCGTCGCCAGGAGCTTCGAGCGCATCCATCGCTCGAACCTGGTCGGCATGGGCGTGCTGACGCTGCAGTTCGCGGCCGGCGAAAGCGCCGAATCGCTGGGCATCCGCGGCGACGAGTCCTTCGACCTCGCCGTGCCGGCCGACATCAAGCCGCAGCAGGACCTGACGCTGGTGATGACGCGGCCGGACGGAACGCGCCGCGAGATCACCCTGCGCTGCCGCATCGACACGCCGATCGAGGTCGACTACTACCGTCACGGCGGCATCCTGCCCTACGTGCTGCGCGAGCTGATGCAGAAAGCGGCCTGAGCCGGCGCGCAGCGTGACGCAATCGCGCGCGCGGGCCGCGCATGCGCTGCGTCACGCGCTGCCGCAGTTCGTCTTCGCCGGGCTGTGCCTGTCGTCGCTCGACGCGACGGCCAAGTACCTGGTCCGGGACCATTCGCTGCTGCTGATCGTCTGGGCGCGCTACGCGGGACAGATGCTGGTCGTCACGCCGTTCGCCTGGCATCGCGCCGGTGGTCGTTTCTGGCACACGCAAAAGCTGCGGCTGCAGCTACTGCGCTCGTTGTTCCTGCTCCTCGCCACGCTCGGATTCTGGGGCGGCTTGCGCTACCTGCCGCTCGCCGAAGCGTCGTCGATCACCTTCCTCGCGCCGATGATCGTCGTCGCGCTGTCGTGGCCGGTGCTGCGCGAGCGGGCGACACGCGCGCGCCGCATCGCGTCGATCGCAGGTTTCGCCGGCATCCTCATCCTGCTGCATCCCGGATCGGCGGTCATGCACCCCGCGGTGCTGCTGCTGCTCGGCGCGGCGCTGTCCAACGCCCTCTACCAGCTGCTGACGCGGCGCCTGCTCGACGAAGGCGCACACACGACGCTGTTCTACAGCGCGAGCATCGGGACGATCGGATTGTCCCTGCTCCTGCCGTGGGGACTCGAGGGCGCGCGATTCGGCCTCGGCGCGGTCGCCACCCTGGTGCTTCTGGGCGGTCTGGCAGGGCTGGGACACTGGTTCATGACCCGGGCCTATCTCGATGCGCCGGCGTCGATGCTGTCGCCTTTCACCTACCTGCAGATCATCTGGGCGACCGCCTTCGGGTACCTGATATTCGGCCAGCACCCCGACGCGGCCTCGGCGCTGGGCATGGCGGTGGTCATCGCCAGCGGCGTCGGGCTGGCGATCTGGGAGCGCAGGCGGGCCCGCCTGCTCTGAACCGGCCTTCCCGGAGCCGTCGCAAGGCGTACAAGGGCACTTCGCCCACCATGAAACCGGCGCATCCTTCTGATCTGGGTCAAATCAGAACCCAACGATCGGCTATAATGTCAGGCTGTCGGAAGGCCCCTGCAATCGATCCTTCCGCCGATTTCCACCCCTATCGATTTGCGACATTCGGGAGAATCAGAATGAAGATGCGTACGCTCGCCGCGCTGGCGGCGATGGCGCTGGCCACGACGCTCGCGGCGTGCGGCCAGCAAGCTGAACAAGCTGCCGACAAGGCCAAGGAATCGGCGGCGAAGGCTGCTGACGCTGCAAGCACGGCCGCGAAGGACGCTGGCGCGGCTGCGACCGAAGCTGCCAAGTCGGCTGCCGATGCGACCAAGGACGCGGCTGGCAAGGCCGTCGAGGCGGCAAAGGACGCTGCGGCGCCCGCGGCCGACGCGACGAAGGCTGCCGAGCCCGCGAAGGATGCGGCTGCGCCCGCTGCCGACGCGGCGAAGGGCGATGCAATGAAGGCCGCCGAGCCGGAAAAGAAGTAACAACGGCACCAAGGCTCGAGGTTGACGGCCGTCCTCGCGACGGCCGTTTTCCTTTGGGCCTCGGCGCCGGCGGCTCAGCGCCTGCCCGACGCTGCCGCGTTCGCCTTGATCTTGTCCAGCACGCGTCAGAGATTCGACAGCGCCGTCTTGTCGCCGCGTTCGATGGCGCGGCGGTAATACGAGGCCGCACGGTCGAGGTCCAGCGGAACCCCGCGTGCATACTCGTACATGTAGCCGAGATTGTTCAGCGCACCCGGCAGCGACTGCCTCGCCGCATGCCGGTAGAGCTCGACCGCCCTGGCGTCGTCCTGGGGCACACCCTGGCCGTTCGCGTACAGATATCCCAGCGAGAGGTTGGCGGCGGCGCTTCCGCGATCCGCTGCCCAGCGGTACCACTGGACGGCGCGGTCGGGGTCCTGCGGCACCCCGCGCCCGGTGCGGAAGAGATCCCCGATCGCGTTGCCGGCCGCCGCATTCCCGTCGTCGGCCGCACGCCGGTAGTATTCGAACGCCTTGGCTGCGTCGGGCTGTGCGAGCCCGCGCCCTGATTCATAGAAATAGCCGGCGTTGAAGGCCCCCCACGCCAGCCCCGCGTCGGCCGCTGCCAGATACGACGCGAGTGCCGCCTTGTCGTTGCGCTGACCACCCCGCCCGGAATCCTCCAGCAGCCCCACCATGTTCCGCGCCAGCGCGTTGCCGCGCGCCGCGCCCTCCTCGGCCCACGCGAGGGCTTTCGCCGGGTCGCGGTGCACGCCCAGGCCGTCGCGATACATGCGCGCGAGATAGTACGCAGCCGCGCCATTGCCGGCCTGCAGGGCCGAGCGCAGGTCCGCCTGCGCCTCCACGTACCTGCCGTCGAAGAATTCCTTCAATCCGCGCTCGAGCATGCGGTGCGCGCCGTTCCCGGGGATGCCACCGACGCGGGCAATGCTCCAGCCGAGCACAACGCCCGTTCCGAGCAGCGCCACCGACGCGACCAACCGCATGCGCCAGCGATGGGGGCCGCGCCACGGCACGACGCCGGACCCCCGACGCTCGCGGGTGCGCCGCTCGAGCGCCTGGGTGAGCTTGCGGAACTCCGGATGGATGACGTCGCCACTCCAACCGCTGAGGTTCGCCGGGCGCCCATCGCGCAGTTCGCTGGGGATGTCGGCACCGTCGATGCGCACGGGGACGAGCTTGCCCGCAAGGCGCGCAACGCGCGCGCCGAGCCGGACCGCCTTGGACCCGATCGCCGCGCTGGACCAGAGGACGACGACACATTTGACGCTGTTCAGCGCATCGCCGATCGCCCCGCCGTGGTGGTGTCCCTCGGTCGCGCGGTCGTCGTTGCCGGCGTCGTCCCGGACGTCCCAACCTTGCCCGGCGAGCGCGTCGCGCAGCCGTGCAGCCGCAACTGCGTCTTCACGCGCGTAGCTGATCAGGATGTCGGGCATCGCATGGTTCCTGCGAGCGGGCGGCCATGAAGTCTACGACAACTCGCCGCGGCATGCCCGCCGGGTAAAATCGCGGGGTGAACCCTTCCGCCTCCTCCCCGTCCGACCCCGCGCGCCCCTCGGTCGTCCGCGTCGCCCCCCCTTCGGCGGCCGGCCGGGCGCGCGACCCGCGCAAGTCCGAATTCGAGCTGGGAAAGCTCAGGAAACGCCTGCGCCGCCTCGTCGGCCAGGCGATCGCCGACTATTCGATGATCGGCGAGGGCGACCGGGTCATGGTCTGCGTATCGGGGGGGAAGGACAGCTACGGCCTGCTCGACATCCTGCTGTCATTGCAGGCGCGCGCGCCCAGGCGCTTCGACATCGTCGCGGTCAACCTCGACCAGAAGCAGCCCGGCTTCCCTGCCGACGTGCTGCCGCGCTACCTCGCCGGACGCGGCGTCGAATTCAGGATCGCCGAGCAGGACACCTACAGCGTCGTCAAGCGCGTGATTCCCGAGGGCGCGACCATGTGCTCGCTCTGCTCGCGACTGCGCCGCGGCGTGCTGTACCGGATTGCGACCGAGATCGGCGCCACCCGGATCGCGCTGGGTCACCATCGCGACGACCTGCTCGCGACCTTCTTCCTGAACCTGTTCCACGGCGGAAAGCTGAAGACGATGCCGCCGAAGCTGGTGTCCGACGACGGACGCCACATCGTGATCCGCCCCCTGGCCTACGTGCGCGAGCGCGACCTCGTGCGCTACGCCGAGGCCTGCGCCTTCCCGATCATTCCCTGCACGCTGTGCGGATCGCAGGAAAACCTCCAGCGCAGGCAGGTTGCCGACATGCTGCGCGAATGGGAGAAGCGCCACCCGGGCCGCGTCGAATCGATCTTCAACGCGCTGGGCAACGTCGTGCCGACGCACCTGCTCGATCGCAGGCTGCAGGATTTCGCCGCGGTGTATGCGACGCAGCGCCCCGAGCCCGAAGGCGATCGCGCTTTCGATACCGAGGAATTCGCGTCGTCAGCGGACCGTATGCTGGTCCTGCCCGAAGAGGATCTTGCGTGACTGCTCGTCGCGCACCGATGGCGTCGGGTTGATCTTGTTCGCGATCTCGTAGGCGCGCCGGGTCGCCGGGCGCGCGGCGATCCTCTCCTTCCAGCGCTTGAGATCGGGGAATTCGTCGAGGTCCTGCCGCTGCCGCTCGGGCTGCACCCACGGATAGCAGGCGATGTCGGCGATCGAGTACTCGCCGGTGATGTAGTCGCGTCCGCGCAGCCGGTGATCGAGAACCGCGTAGAGCCGCCCCGTCTCGCGCACGTAGCGGTCGATCGCATAGGGAATCTGCTCGGGGGCGTAATGCACGAAGTGGTGGGTCTGCCCCCCCATCGGGCCCAATCCGGCCATCTGCCAGAACAGCCACTGGATGCATTCCCAGCGTGTCCGCGGATCGGCCGGGATCAGCTGTCCGGTCTTCTCCGCCAGATAGAGCAGGATCGCGCCCGACTCGAACAGGGACAGGGGGCCGCCCGGGATCGCCGGCGCGTGATCGACGATCGCGGGAATGCGGTTGTTCGGCGCGATCGCGAGGAACTCCGGCGCGAACTGCTCGCCTTTGGAGATGTTGACCGGCTTCAGCGCATGAGGAAGGCCGGTCTCCTCGAGGAACATCGTGATCTTGTGACCGTTGGCGGTCGTCCAGTAGTAGACATCGAGCATGTTCGGTGGCCGGTTGCGGGTTGGCAGGGATCGGCGCTTGCGCTTCAGAACGTGCCCGGGTAGGCACCGCCGTCGAGCAGGATGTTCTGGCCCGCCATGTAGCCGGCGTGAACGCTGCACAGGAAAGCGCAGGCCGCGCCGAATTCCCCAGGATTGCCGAAGCGCCTGGCAGGGTTCGCGATCAACCGCGCCTGCCGCACATCGTCCACCGGCTTGCCGCTGCCCTTCGCGAGGAGCTCGAAGTTGGCCCGCAGGCGATCGGTCTCGAACGGTCCCGGCAGCAGGTTGTTGATCGTGACGTTGTGGCGCACGACCTTGCGCGCGAGCCCGGCGACGAACCCGGTCAGCCCCGAGCGCGCGCCGTTGGACAGGCCCAGCGTGTCGATCGGGGCCTTGACCGCACTCGACGTGATGTTGACGATGCGGCCGAAGCTGCGCGCGACCATCGCGTCGACCGTCGCCTTGATGAGCTCGATCGGCGTCAGCATGTTCGCATCCAGCGCGCGGATCCACGCGTCTCGATCCCAGTCGTGGAAATCGCCGGGGGGTGGCCCGCCCGCGTTGTTGACCAGGATGTCGGGCTCGGGACAGGCCGCCAGCGCGGCCGCGCGACCCTCGGGTGTGGTGATGTCGCAGGCGACCCAGCCGACGCTGTTCCCGGCCGCAGCGCCGATCTCGGCCGCGGCCCGCGCGACCTCGCTTTCGGTGCGCGCACAGATCGTGACATCGACGCCCTCGCGCGCCAGCGCTTCCGCGCAGCCGCGCCCCAGACCCTTGCTTGCCGCGCATACCAGCGCGCGCCTTCCGGCGATTCCGAGATCCATCCCGAGCCTTCCCTATGCCTTGACAATGTGCCGTCAGGCGGCGCGCGGGGCAGCGGCCCGCCGCACCTGAACGACGGTGCCGATCGCGACGACGAACAGCGCGGCGATCATGTAGAAAACCTGCTGCGCAAAACCGTGGTCGAGCATCATGCCGAACCACACCGGCCCGAGCATCGCGCCGGTGTCGAGGCCCGAATACACGAATCCGTACACGCGCCCCGCCGCACCCTTGGGCGTCGCGTTGCGCACGATCAGGTCGCGCGAAGGGCCGGTCGCGCCCACGAACAGCCCGGCGAGCGCGAACAGCGGCAGGACGAGGCCGCCGCCGACGCCGCCGGTACCGACGAAGCTCACCAGCGTGGCGCCCAGGAGCAGTCCGCCGGCCGCGACCAGGTCGTGGCGCGACGCGCGCACTGCGAGGAAGCCCCCGGCGACGATGCCCGCGGTCCCGCCCAGAAGATAGGCCGTGACGGCGGAGGTCCCGACGACCAGCGGGATGCCCAGGCCGACGTTGAGTGCGGCAGGCACGAACGTCTGCACGCCGATGGTGCCCATGGTCTGGAAAACGAAATAGAAGAAGCACAGCACGATCGGCGCCTGCAGGAACAGATTGGCGCTGCCCTTGACCGTGCGTGCATGCGCATCCGCGGCGCGCTGCGAGGTCAGCAGGTGGCGCTGGGTCGCGAGGACACCCAGCACCACCAGTCCGAGGACGCCCATGGCGGCGAGCGCGACGCGCCAGCCCAGGCTCGTGCCGAGACCGAAGCTCACGATCGGTGCGAGCGCGTAGCCCAGGTTGCCGCTTGCGCCGTGCGACGAATAGGCGTGACCCAGCCGCCGCGGCGCGACGTTGGCGTTGAGGATCGCGAAATTCGACGGATGGAATACCCCGTTGCCCGCGCCCATCAGGGCGACGCAGGGGATCAGCCACGCGGGATCGGGGGCGAGCGACGCGGCAAGCGTGCCCGCGGCGAGCAGCGCCATGCCCGACAGCAGCACCGGCCGCGCACCGAAACGATCGACGGCGAAACCGGCGATGAACTGGACGATTCCGCTCACGACGTAAAATACGCCGACGATGAAGCCCAGCAGCGTCCACGACACGTCGAACTCCGCTTTCAGCAGCGGGAACAGCGGCGGAAGCGCGAGTTGCAGGAAATGCGACAGCCCGTGGGCCAGGCTGACGACGCCGATGACTCGGGCGTCCCGGCGGAACGACGCGGCGGGGAATGTATCCAAATCCGATTGACTGGCTGTAAGGATGCGAGGCGCGGCAGCCACTATAGCGCATGCGTCCTGCAACTCCGCGGGCGCCTGCACATGGCCTTCGACCCCGCGTTCATCCACATTCGAGAGCGACGATCATGACCGACGACGATCAAGGCAGGGACCGGGCAGCCGGATGCTGCGGCATCCCCAAGTCCGACGCGCAGCTGCGCGCCGAGCTGACCCCCGAGCAGTACCGCATCGCCCGCGAGAAAGGCACCGAGCGCGCGTTCACCGGCGAGTACTGGGACAACCATGCGCCGGGCACCTATCGCTGCGTGTGCTGCGGGACGCCGCTGTTCTCGTCGGACACCAAGTTCGACTCGGGGACCGGCTGGCCGTCGTTCTATGCGCCAATGGCGGCGGAACGCGTGCGCGAGGAGACCGACAGCTCGCATCTGATGCGCCGCACCGAGGTCCTGTGCGCGGCCTGCAACGCGCACCTCGGGCACGTCTTCCCCGACGGTCCCGAGCCGACCGGACTGCGCTATTGCCTGAACTCGGCGTCGCTCAAGTTCGACCCCGAAGCGGGGACATGATCGCCAGCCGGTTCGCGCCGCGCGCAGCGTATCGCATAAATCACATTATGTAGTTATAGCAACTCACTGTTCCAGAACGCTTTATGTGATGCGGCATCCACGCGGGAGCGCCGTGCGATTCGGGCGTCAGCGCGGCGCCAGGACGCTCGCCAGGAAGCGGCCGGCCGCCGCAAGCTCCTCCGGCACGGCCGAATGCTCCATCGGATAGGTGTGCCATTCGACCGGCCAGCCACCCGCGCGCAGCACATCGCGCGAATGCCCGGCCCACGCTTGCTGGATCACCGGGTCGTGGGTTCCGTGCGCCATTAAGATCGGAACGTCGCGGTTCGCAGCGCTGGCTTCTTCCACCGCGCGCTCGGCGCCCACGAGGTAGGTCGACAGGCCGACTATGCCGGCGAGCCTCGCGCCATAGCGTATGCCGGCATAGAGCGCGATGGCCCCGCCCTGCGAGAAACCGGCGAGCACCATCCGCGAGGCATCGATGCCGCGGGCGATCTCGCGCTCCTGCAATGCGTTCACCAGCGCCTGCGAGTGCCTGACACCCTCGATGTCGGCGCGCTCGTTCAGGTTCGCCTGCCGGATGTCGTACCAGGCGCGCATGCGCATGCCGTTGTTGATCGTCACCGGGATCACCGGCGCATGCGGGAACAGGAACCGGATGCGAAGCGCCGGCGGCAACTCGAGCATCGGCACGACCTCCGACCAGCCCCGGCCGTCGTCGCCCAGGCCGTGCATCCAGATCACCGCGGCGTCGGGATTTTCGGCGGTCTCGATTTCGATCGCGGGAAGGAGCGC
>DATIQL010000039.1:0-25117 GCA_035470905.1 Casimicrobiaceae bacterium | reverse complement strand
TCAAGACCGGGCATACCGAGGGCGCCGGCTACTGCCTCGTCGCATCGGCCAAGCGCGGCGAACGGCGGCTGGTCGCCGTGGTGCTCGGCGCGAACACCGATGCGGGTCGCGCGTCCGAAAGCCAGAAGCTCCTGAACTGTGGCTTCCAGTCGTTCGACACGGTCGCCCTCTACCAGTCGGGCAAGCCGGTGACGACCCTGCGGGTCTGGAAAGGCGCGAAGAAGGACGTCAATGCGGGCTTTCTCGCTGCGCGCTACATGACGCTTCCCAAGGGCGACGCCGCCAATCTGTCGCTGACGATGGAGTCCAGGGAGCCGCTGATCGCGCCGGTGCTGGCCTCGGAGCCCGTGGGCGTGGTCAAGGTATCGCTCAAAGGCCAGCCGATTGCGCAGTTCCCGCTGATCGCGCTGGAGGAGGTTCCGCTCGCCAGCCTGTTCGGCCGCGCAGTCGACACCGTCAGGCTCTGGTTCTCCAGCCGCTGACCGCATGAGCTCGACGGCAATCCGGTGAGCCCGAGCGCCATCCAACGCGCGCGGGGCGGCAGCGCCGCCCCGCGTATCATCGATCCACCACACCCCACCGATCGCGACCGCAATGTCTGATGCCAGCCCACCCGTCTACCTCAACGGCGAGTTCATGCCGGTCGCCAACGCCACGATTTCGGTGCTCGATCGCGGCTTCATCTTCGGCGACGGTGTCTACGAGGTCGTGCCGGTCTACGCCCGGCAGCCGTTCCGGATGCCGCAGCACCTCGCCCGCCTCCAGCACAGCCTCGACGGCATCCGGCTGGCCAATCCGCACACGATGGCCATATGGGAAGCGCTGGTCAAGGAGCTGATATCGCGGCAGTCCTTCGCCGACCAGGCGGTCTACATGCAGGTGACGCGCGGCGTGGCGAAGCGCGACCACGCGTTCCCGAAGGGCGTTGCGCCGACGGTGTTCATGATGAGCAATCCGCTGATGCTGCCGACGCCGGACCAGGTCGAGCGCGGGGTCGATGTCATCACTGCGCAGGACAACCGCTGGCTGCGCTGCGATCTCAAGACGACGTCGCTGCTCGGCAACGTGCTGATGCGCCAGCTCGCCGTCGACCATGGCGCCGTCGAGACCGTGCTCTTCCGCGACGGGCACCTGACCGAGGCATCGGCGTCCAGCGTGCTGATCGCGCACAACGGCGCGATCGTCGCGCCGCCCAAGGACAACCTGATCCTGCCCGGGATCACCTACGATGCGACGCTGGAGCTCGCGCACGACATCGGCATCCCGGTCGACGTGCGTCCGGTCACGCACGCCGAGGTGCTTGCCGCCGACGAGATCTGGCTCTCGTCGTCGTCGAAGGAGGTGCTCGCCGTCACGCGGGTCGACGGCAGGCCGGTCGGAGGCGGCTCCCCCGGGCCGCTGTTCCGGAAGATGTGGAAGGCGTTCCAGGCGCGCAAGCCGCGCCCGGCCTAGCACCACCCGCCGCGGCATCGGCGGACGCCGGCGCCGCAGCCACCCCGTCGGCGTTCCGCTGTCGATGCCAGGCCCGGCCGGCGCCGTCAGCGGTCGGCTGCAGGCAGCGACGCCGTCGTCCCGAAGTGGTGATGGTGGAACACCAGCCCCGGGCCGTGCGAACGCTCGACGGTCACGACTTCGCCGATGAACACGACGTGATCGCCTGCCCGGTGCAGCGCGTAATGCCTGCATTCGAGCCACGCGACGCAGCCGTCGATCAGCGGGGCATTCGACCAACCGAGCCGGTGCCCGACTCCGGCGAAGCGGTCGGCGTGAGGCCGCGAAAAGCGGCGCGCGAGATCCGCCTGCTGCGCCGACAGCACGTTGATCGCGTAGGCGGGCGCGGCCTCGAACGCGGCGAGGCTCGCCGAGCGCCTGGCGAGGCTCCACAGCACCAGCGGCGGGGCCAGCGATACCGAGGTGAAGGAGTTCGCCGTGAAGCCCACGTAGCGGCCATCGGGGGCGCGCGCGCAAACGACGGTCACGCCGGTCGCGAATTGCGCGAGCGCATCGCGGAATTGACGCTCGTCGAACGCCGGAGCCGGGTCGCCGGCGTGGCGGGCGTGGCTGGACATGGGGGATTCGACGCGATGCCGGCGGCACCGCGGCCTCGAGGATCCTGCAGCGGAAGGAGCCGCCGATGGTAGGAGCCCGGACGGGCGCTGTCAAAGCCGGAGTTTGCGCGCCGCCGCCGGGCTGCCGGCCGGGACCTCGCGAATCCCGGCGCCGAAATTGTTAAACTTGCACGTCGGAATCCAGATCGCAGGCCAGATGCCCGGTTCCCTGAACAAGCTGATTGCCAGCCGCTATGCCGATCGGGGGCTGCCGATCGCCGTGATACTGCCTGACGGCGCGCGGATTCCGCTGTCGCCGAGGCCCGAAGTCGACATCATCGCGAGGAGTTTCGCCGGCTTGCGGGCGCTCGCGGCCCCCGCGATGGGGCGGCTCGCACGTGCGTACGTTCATGGCGACGTCGATTTCACCGGCAGCGCGCGGCGGGTGCTCGGGATCGCCGAATCGATGGTCGGCGACATCGCCCATGGCGGCGAAGGTGCGCGCGCGAAGCTGCTCGGCATCGCCCACCGGCTGCGCGGCAACAAGGCGAACATCCAGCACCATTACGACGTCTCGAACGCCTTCTACCGGATGTGGCTCGATTCGCGGATGGTCTATTCCTGCGCCTACTTCCGCACGGCGGAGGATTCGCTCGACGACGCCCAGGCGCAGAAGCTCGACCATATCTGCCGCAAGCTCAGGCTCGCCGACGGCGAGCGCCTGCTGGACATCGGCTGCGGCTGGGGCGCGCTGATCCTGTGGGCGGCGAAGCACTACGGCGTCAGGGCGCACGGCATCACGCTGTCGCAGAACCAGCACGATCACGTGAAGCGCGAGATCGAGGCCCAGGGCCTCGGGGATCGCGTTCGCGTCGAACTGCGCGATTTTCTCGATCTTCCCGATGTCGAGGCCTACGACAAGGTCTCGAGCGTCGGCATGTTCGAGCACGTCGGTCCGCGCAATTTCGATCGCTATTTCGGCAAGATCGCGCGCATCCTGGTGCCCGGCGGCCTGGCGCTGAACCACGGCATCACGCACAACCAGGTCGGCACGCGCAGCCTCGGCAGCGGAATCGGCGATTTCGTCGAGGAGTACGTCTTTCCAGGCGGCGAGCTCGCGCACGTGTCGCAGGTGATCCGGGCCGCCGCCGCCCATGGCCTGGAGGCGATCGACGCCGAGGCGCTGCGCGAGCACTACGCAAAGACCCTGTGGCACTGGGTCGATCGGCTCGAAGCCCATGCGGATGCCGCGCGTGCCGAGGTCGGCGAGGCGAAATTCCGCGTCTGGCGCATCTACATGGCGGGGTCGGCGCACGCGTTCGAGCGCGGCTGGCTGTCGCTGTGGCAGGTGCTGGCCGGCAAGCCATTGTCCGACGGGCGGCTGCCGCATCCGCTGACGCGCGACTACATGTACGGGCCGCGTCAGGCGCCGGCTGCGTGACATCGTGACCGCTTCCGCGCCCGCGCCCATCGCCGCACAGGTGGGCGTGCTGGAATTTCCCTGCGCGTTCCCGATCAAGGTCATGGGTCGCACCGAGCCCGGGTTCGCCCAGGCGATCCTCGCCATCGTGCAGGCGCACGCGCCCGATTTCGACGGCGCCGCGCTCGAGATGCGCTCGTCCTCGGCGGGGCGATACCTGTCGCTCACCGCCACGGTCAACGCGACGTCGCGCGAGCAGCTCGACGCCCTCTACCGCGAACTGGTCGCGCATCCGATGGTGGTGATGGTCCTGTGACCGGGCCGGCGGACGGGGGGCCAGACCGGGACCGCGCCATCGTCATCCGCGCGCTGGGCCGCAGCGATTACCAGACGACCTGGCGCGCGATGCAGGCGTTCACCGATGCGCGGACGCGCGAGACCCCCGACGAAATCTGGTTGACCGAGCATTCCCCCGTCTATACGCTGGGCCTTGCCGGCCGCAGTGAGCACTTGCTTCGATCCAACGGCATCCCCGTCGTGAAGGTCGATCGCGGTGGCCAGGTGACCTACCACGGCCCCGGCCAGCTGGTCGCCTATCTGATGCTGGACCTGCGGCGGCTGCGGCTCGGCGTGCGCGACATGGTGAGGCGCATCGAGGCCGGGGTGATAACATGGCTTTCAGCCGACGCGATCGACGCGTACGGCAAGCCGTCGGCGCCGGGCATCTACGTCGGTCGCGACGGCGCCGAGGCGAAGATCGCCTCGCTGGGCCTGCGGGTGCGCAACGGCTGCACGTACCACGGCGTGGCCGTCAACATCGACATGGACCTCACCCCTTTCGCCGATATCGATCCCTGCGGGTACCCGGGACTGCGGGTGACGCAGCTCGCGGAATTCGGTGTCCGCCGTTCGGTCGGCGATGCGGGCGCGTCGCTCGCGCCGATTCTCGCTGCGCAGCTTGCCACCCTCCCGGCCGCGCGGTCGGATGCGCAGGGCAGGCGATGAACGACCGGCACCTGCCTCCGGAGGCCTCCGGCGCGAATGGCGACGCGCCGCGGCCGGGGAATGCCGCCGGCGTCAAGCACAAGGGCGGATCGAAGACCGAACGCATCCCGATCAAGGTCGTGCCCGCGGAAATCCTGCGCAAGCCCGGATGGATCCGCGTGCGCGCGCCATCCTCGCCGCGCTTCCACGAGATCAAGCACATCCTGCGCGAGCACAGGCTGCACACGGTGTGCGAGGAAGCCTCGTGCCCGAACATCGGCGAGTGCTTCGGCAAGGGTACGGCGACGTTCATGATCATGGGCGACATCTGCACGCGGCGCTGCCCGTTCTGCGATGTCGGCCACGGCCGCCCGCTGCCCCTGGATCCCGAAGAGCCGGTGAACCTCGCGAAGACGATTGCGGCGTTGCAGCTTTCCTACGTCGTCGTCACCAGCGTGGACCGCGACGACCTGCGCGACGGCGGCGCGGGGCATTTCGTCGACTGCATCCGGGCGGTGCGCGAGCACTCGCCGTCGACGCAGATCGAGGTGCTGGTGCCCGATTTTCGCGGCCGGCTCGACCGCGCGCTCGACATCCTCTGCGCGGCGCCGCCCGACGTGATGAACCACAACCTGGAGACGGTGCCGCGGCTCTATCGCCAGGCGCGCCCGGGCTCGGACTACGCGCACTCGCTCAGGCTGCTCGCCGAGTTCAAGCGCCGCTTTCCCGGCATCCCCACCAAGTCGGGCCTGATGGTGGGTCTGGGCGAGACCGACGACGAGATTCTCGCGACGATGCGCGACATGCGCGGGCACGACATCGACATGCTGACCATCGGCCAGTACCTGCAGCCGTCGAAGGACCACCTGCCGGTGCTGCGCTACGTGCACCCGGACACGTTCGCGCACCTGGAGCGCGAGGCCTTGGCGATGGGTTTCCGGCACGCAGCGGTCGGCGCGATGGTGCGCTCGTCCTATCACGCCGATCGCCAGGCCGAAGACCTGCTCGCGACCGGCTCCTGACAGCCGGGCGATCAGTCGGGTGATCCGGTCGCCGCCGGTGGCGTGGCGCCGCTGGGCCACAGCAGCCACAGCCGCCCCTGCTGTCGCATCCGTCCCGCTTCCCTGCCCGCGTCATCGCCGAAGCCCCAGAAGAAGTCGGCGCGCACCGGCCCGCCGATCGCCCCTCCGGTGTCCTGCGCCAGCACCAGGCGCCGCAACGGCTGGTCGGAAAGGGGTCGCGTCGTCGCCAGCCACAGCGGCGCGCCCAGCGGAATCGCGCGCGGGTCGACGGCGACCGTCCGCTGCGCGAGCAGTGGTACGCCGAGGCTGCCGGTCGGCCCGTCGATCTGCGCTTCGAGCGATCCGGGCGCCGGTGGCGGCAGGATGCGGAAGAAGACGTAGCTCGGATTCTCGTCGAGCAGCGCTTCGAGGCGGTCGGGGTGCTCGATCCCCCATTCGCGGATGCCCTGCATCGACGCCGTGTCGACGGTCATCTCGCCGCGGTCGATCAGCACCCGGGCGATCGAACGGTAGGGCTGGCCGTTCTGGTCCGCGTATCCCAGGCGCAAGACGCTGCCGTCGGCGAGCTCGATGCGACCCGACCCCTGGATCTGCAGGAAGAACGCGTCGATCGGATCGGTCACGTAGACCAGGGCCCTGGCGGCAAGCGGGGCCCGTCCGGCATCGATGTCGGCGCGCGTCCAGTACGGCACGACGCGCTTGCCCTCGAGGCGGCCGCGCACCCGCTTGCCCTTGAGCTCGGGGTAGATCTCGGCGAGGTCGACGGTCAGGAGGTCGTCCGGAGGCGCGTACAGCGGAGTCGCATGGGTCGCGGTCCGCGTGTAGGACCCCGCCAGCAGCGGCTCGTAGTACCCGGTGACGAGCCCGCTGTCGGCCCCGTCGCTGCCCGATACGCGCCACGGCGTAAAATGGGTCTCGAAGAAACTGCGCACCGCGGCGGCATCGTGCGCATCGACGGTGGTCGCGGCGGCGCACACCCCGCTCCAGACCGGCCAGGTTGCAGGCCGGGCGGCGAATGCCTTGCAGCTCTCGAGAAAGGCGGGCCACGCGGCGGCGTGATCGTCGTCGTTCCATGCCGGCAGCGCATCGAAGCTCGCGGGCGAATAGACGGCGTGCGGCGGCGCCGGCGGCTGCACCGCAGGCGGTGGGGTCGGCACGATCTGGCAGCCGGCGAGCACGACGATCGCCGTCATCGCCGATGCACACAGCCGGCGCAATGCGACGAATGCCCGCGGTCTCCGCGGGCGAGGTAGCGACGATGGGATGGATCTATTTCGAATCGCTGATTGCACTGTTCGTTCTGCTGGGAATTGTCTGGTGGACGATGGCCCCGTCGCGCAAGCCGCGCGCCGGCCCCGATCGTCCGGGCGACCCGAAGGCTCCGCAGAATGGCGGGCGGGGGCCGGACGGGGGACCCAACTGAGGATTCAACCGAGGACCCAACTGAGGACTCAACTGAGGACTCAACCGAGGACCCTCAGCGACCCGGTTCAGCGGCCGATGCGCGCTCGGCGGTCAATGCAGCGTGCGCGGGATCGAAAGCGTGAACGGAGGGATGGGCGCGTCGAACTCCGTGCCGTCTTCGGCCAGCATCTGGTAGCTGCCGCGCATGGTCCCGACCGCGGTCGGGATGCTCGCGCCGCTCGTGTATTCGAAGCTCTCGCCGGGCTTCAGCACCGGCTGCTGGCCGACGACACCGGGTCCTTTCACTTCCTGGACGCGGTTCTCGGCGTCGGTGATGATCCAGTGACGGCTAACGAGCTGGGCGGCGACGCTGCCGGTGTTGGTGACGATGATCGTGTAGGCGAACACGAAATGGTTCTTGGCGGGATCCGACTGGTCCTCGAGAAACGTGACCCTGGGCTGCACCGAGACCTGATAGCGGCTGTACTCCGGCATCATCCGATTCCGTGCGCGCAACGCGCGCTTTTCTGAGATTATAGTCCCCCGATGAAGCGCAACCTTCGCATTGCCCCGTCGCTGCTCTCCGCGGATTTCGCGCGCCTCGGAGAGGAGGTCCGAGCCGTCACGGCGGCGGGCGCCGACTTCCTGCATTTCGACGTGATGGACAACCATTACGTTCCCAACCTGACGGTCGGACCGCTGGTCTGCGCGGCGATCAAGCCGCACGCGACCATACCGATCGACGTGCACCTGATGGTGAAGCCGGTCGACCGGATGGTTCCCGACTTCGCGCAGGCCGGTGCATCGATCATCAGCTTCCATCCGGAAGCCTCGGAACACGTCGACCGCACGATCGGGCTCATCCACGACCAGGGCTGCAAGGCCGGGCTGGTCTTCAATCCGGCGACGCCGCTCGACTGGCTGATGCACGTGATCGACAAGCTCGACCTGGTGCTGATCATGTCGGTGAACCCGGGTTTCGGCGGGCAGTCGTTCATCCCGCATGCGCTGGAGAAGCTGAAGGCGGCGCGCAAGCTCGTCGATGCGGCGATGGAGCGCAGCGGGCGCGAGATCCTGCTCGAAATCGACGGCGGCGTGAAGATCGACAACATCGCGGCGATCGCCGCGGCGGGCGCCGACACCTTCGTCGCGGGCAGCGCCGTGTTCAGCACCCCCGATTACCGCGCGACGATCGCGGCAATGCGCGCACAACTCGCCGCCGCGGGCGGCGCACAGTGAGCGTCGCCACCCCGAAAGCTTCACGCATGATGACCGAATCCGAATTCCGCGCGCTGGCCGCGGAGGGCTACAACCGCATTCCGCTGATGCTCGAGTCGTTCGCCGACCTCGACACGCCGTTGTCGCTCTATCTGAAGCTCGCGCAGCAGCGCTACACGTTCCTGCTCGAATCGGTGGTCGGCGGCGAGCGCTTCGGCCGCTACTCGTTCATCGGCCTGCCGGCGAAGGTGCGGATCCGCGTCAAGGACGGGCATGTCGAGGTCGAGGACCGCGGCGGCGTCGTCGAGCGCCACGACGGCGACCCCCTCGCGTTCCTCCGCCAGTTCCTCGCGCGCTTCCGGGCGGCGCCGCAGCCGGGGCTGCCGCGCTTCTGCGGAGGGCTGGCCGGCTATTTCGGCTACGACACCATCCGCTACATCGAACGCAAACTCGAGGCGCGCCGGAGCTCGCCTTCCGATGCGCTCGACGACCTGCCCGAGATGCTGCTGCTGCTGACCGACGAGCTCGCGGTCATCGACAACCTCGCCGGCAAGATCTACCTGATCGTCTATGCGGATCCGGGCGAGCCGAACGCCTACTGGAATGCGCAGGACCGGCTGCAGCAGCTGCGCCGGAAGCTGCGCACGCCCGCGACGATTCCCTACCAGACGGCGACCTCGGTCACGGCCGCCACGAGCGAGCTGGGCGCCGAGGGCTATCAGGCGGCGGTGCGCCGCGCCAAGGAATACATTGCCGCCGGCGACATCATGCAGGTCGTGCTGTCGCAGCGCATGCACCTGCCGTTCGCCGCGTCGCCGCTGTCGCTCTACCGCGCGCTGCGCTCGCTCAATCCGTCGCCGTACATGTTCTATTACGACCTCGGCGATTTCCACGTCGTCGGCGCGTCGCCGGAGATCCTCGTGCGCAAGGAAGGCCCGACGGTGACGCTGCGGCCGATCGCCGGTACGCGGCCGCGCGGCGCGACCCGCGAGGCCGACGAGCAGCTGGCGCGCGAGCTCGCCGCCGACCCCAAGGAGATCGCCGAGCACGTGATGCTGCTCGACCTCGGGCGCAACGACGTCGGCCACGTCGCCGCGACCGGCAGCGTGCGCGTGACCGAGCAGTTCGCGATCGAGCGCTACTCGCACGTCATGCACATGGTGTCCAACGTCGAAGGGGAGCTCGCGCCCGGAACGACGAGCTTCGACGTGCTGGCGGCGAGCTTCCCCGCCGGGACGGTGAGCGGCGCGCCGAAAGTCCGGGCGATGGAAATCATCGACGAGCTCGAGCCGACGCGGCGCGGCGTCTACGCGGGCGCCGTCGGCTACATCAGCTTCCAGGACGACATGGACCTGGCGATCGCGATCCGCACCGCCGTGATCCGGGACGGCATGCTCTACGTGCAGGCCGGCGGCGGCATCGTCCACGACTCGGTGCCCGAGACCGAGTGGCAGGAGACGCTGAACAAGGCACGCGCGGTCCTGCGCGCCGCCGAGATGGTGCAGCTCGGGCTCGACGCCGAGCCTTGACGCTCTCGCAAATCCTCGGGCTGCTCCTGGTCGCCGGTGCCGGCTGGTTCGTCTGGGACAGCATGAAGATCCGCGAAGCGGCCAATGCCGCGATGCGCGCCGCCTGCGAGGCGCGCGGGTTGTATTTTCTCGACGACACCGTCGCGCTGCAGTCGCTGAAACCGGTGCGAAACGGCAATGGGCGGATCGTGCTGCGGCGTGTCTACGCTTTCGAGTACAGCGATACCGGACACAACCGGCGCAAGGGCAGCATCACTTTGGCGGCCGATGTCGTCGTTGCGCTCGACGTCGGCCTGCGGCTGGTCGCGGGGCGGGAGTTCCTGCAATGAACGGAAATGCCTGCAGCTTCGGGGCGCCCGATGTTCAGCGGCGCGCGCAGTTACGGGCCTTCCGCTGATAAGATTCGCGATCATGCGCAATCGACACCCCGTCCGGTCGACCGACCGGTGGTGGCGCTAGCCAACCACCTCCAACCCTCGCCCGATCGCGCCGGCAGCCCCCGAGGCCTGCCCGGCTGCCCGGGAAATCCCGGCAGGAGATCGGGTCCATCCATCATCGACGGGGACCCCGCGGAATCAGTGGAGCCGGTGCCAACATGCTGCTGATGCTCGACAACTATGACAGCTTCACCTGGAACCTCGTCCAGTACCTGGCCGAGCTGGGTGCGAGCGTCCGGGTGGTGCGCAACGACGCGATCACGCTCGACGAGGTCGAGGCGCTGCAGCCCGAGCGCATCGTCATCTCCCCGGGCCCCTGCACGCCGAACGAGGCGGGCATCTCGGTGCCGCTGATCAGGCGTTACGCGGGCAAGATTCCGCTGCTCGGCGTCTGCCTGGGGCACCAGGCGATCGGCCAGGCCTTCGGCGGGCGCATCATTCGCGCCCAGCGGGTGATGCACGGCAAGCTGTCGTCGATCGTTCACGACGGGCGCGGCGTCTTCCGGGGCATCCCGTCCCCGTTCACCGCGACGCGCTACCACTCGCTCGCGATCGAGCGTTCGAGCCTGCCGCCGGTGCTCGATGTCACGGCGACGTCAGAAGACGGTGAGATCATGGGCGTGCGCCACCGGGAATTCGCCGTCGAGGGCGTCCAGTTCCATCCGGAGGCGATCCTGACCGAGCACGGGAAGAAGCTGCTCGCCAACTTTCTGGCCGGGGCGGTTTAAACTCCCGCCCGGAACGCGTGGACCCCGGGTCCGCGCCAGCACACGGACTGTCCCATGGCCATCACGCTCCAGGACGCGCTGCAGCGCACCATCGAGCACCGCGAGATCTTCCACGACGAGATGCTGTCGCTGATGCGGCGGATCATGCGCGGCGAGGTTTCTCCGGTGATGATCGCGGCGCTGATGATCGGCCTGCGGGTCAAGAAGGAGACGATAGGCGAGATCACGGCGGCGGCGCAGGTGATGCGCGAGTTCGCGAGCAACGTCGAGGTCGCCGAACCCGAGCGCCTGCTCGACATCGTCGGCACCGGCGGCGACGCATCGCACACCTTCAACATCTCGACCGCAGCAATGTTCGTCGCCGCGGCAGCAGGCGCCCGCGTGGCCAAGCACGGCAACCGTTCGGTGTCGTCGAAATCGGGCAGTGCCGACGTCCTCGAGGCGCTGGGCGCCAACATCATGCTGACGCCGGCACAGGTCGCCGCCTGCGTCGCCAAGACCGGCGTGGGCTTCATGTTCGCGCCGACGCACCATGGGGCGATGAAGCATGCGGCTCCGGTGCGCAAGGAGCTCGGCGTGCGGACGATCTTCAACATCCTCGGCCCGCTGACCAATCCGGCCGGGGCGGCGAACCACCTGATCGGGGTGTTCCATCCCGACCTCGTCGGCATCCACGTGCGCGTGCTGCAGCGCCTGGGCAGCAAGCGCGCGATCGTCGTCTGGGGCAAGGACGGCATGGACGAGGTGTCGCTCGGCGCGGCGACGATGGTCGGCGAGCTGCGCGATGACGAGATCCGCGAGTACGAGATCCATCCCGAGGATTTCGGGATGCACATGAAGTCGAACCGGGGGCTCAAGGTCACCGACGCCCGGGAATCGAAGGAGATGGTGCTGGAGGCGCTTTCCGGCGTCGAAGGCACGCCGCGCGAGATCGTCGTCCTGAACGCCGGCACCGCGCTCTACGCGGCAGGCATCGCCGATTCGATCGCCGACGGCATCGTGCGCGCGCGCGCCGCCATCGCGAGCGGTGCGGCGATGCGCGCTCTCGACGATTTCGTCGCGGCGACCAGATCGTTCGCCGCGTGACGCTCGCCCCCGGACCGATCCGTCGATTCGCATGAGCGGCAGCGACATCCTCGAGAGGATCATCGCGACCAAGGCCGAGGAAGTCATTGCGGCCCAGGTCGAGCGCCCGTTCGCGGCGGTGGAGCGGGACGCGCGCGCGGCGCCGCCGCCGCGCGGCTTCACGGCAGCGATACGGTCGCGCATCGATGCGGGCCGCCCGGCGGTCATCGCCGAGATCAAGCGCGCCAGTCCGAGCAAGGGCGTGCTGCGCGAGGACTTCGATCCCGCCGCGATCGCGGCGGCCTACGAGCGGGCGGGCGCCACCTGCCTGTCGGTGCTCACCGACCGCCCGTTCTTCCAGGGCGCGCCGGAATTCCTCGTCCAGGCCCGCGCGGCGTGCTCGCTGCCTGCGCTGCGCAAGGAATTCATCATCGACGAATACCAGGTCGCCGAATCGCGGGCACTGGGCGCCGATGCGATCCTGCTGATCGTCGCGGCGCTCGACGATGCGCGGCTCGCCGCGCTCGAGGCCTGCGCGCGCGATTTCGCACTCGACGTGCTGGTCGAGGTCCACGACGCCGCCGAGCTCGACCGTGCGCTGAGGCTCGCCACGCCGCTCGTCGGCATCAACAACCGCAACCTGCGCACTTTCGGCGTGTCGCTGCACACGACGATCGGGCTCCTGCCGCGCATCCCCTCCGACCGGGTGGTCGTCACCGAGAGCGGCATCCTCGCGCAGCGCGACGTCGCGCAGATGCGCCGGCACGGGGTCAACGCGTTCCTGGTCGGCGAGGCGTTCATGCGCGCACCCGATCCGGGCGCGGCGCTGCAGGCGCTTTTCGGCTGACGCGCGATGTCGGCCATCGTCGCCGAGGGTGTCACCAAGTCCTGGGCTACGGCCGAAGGCGTCGTGCGCGCCGTCGACGAGGTCTCGTTCGACTTCGAGGCCGGAACGCTCAACGTCCTGCTCGGGCCCTCGGGTTGCGGCAAGTCGACGACGCTGCGCCTGATCGCCGGCCTCGAGAGGGCGGACGGCGGACGCATCAGCATCGCAGGCCGCGATGTCACCGGGCTGCCCCCCGCCGCGCGCTCGATCTCGATGGTGTTCCAGAGCTATGCGCTGTTCCCGCACCTGACCGTCGCCGAGAACATCCTGTTCGGCCTGCGCGTGCGCAAGGTCGGCAAGGACGAGTGCGAGAGCCGCCTCGCGCAGGTGGCCGACCTGCTCGGATTGAAGCCTTACCTGCAGCGCAAGCCGTCGCAGCTCTCCGGCGGCCAGCAGCAGCGCGTCGCGCTGGGGCGCGCGATCATCGCCCAGGCCCCGGTGTGCCTGATGGACGAGCCGCTGTCGAACCTGGATGCGCAGCTGCGTGCCGAGATGCGGCTCGAGATCCGGGCGCTGCAGCGAAAGCTCGGGATCACGATGGTCTACGTGACGCACGACCAGCTCGAGGCGATGTCGATGGCCGACCGCGTCGTGTTGATGCGCGCAGGGCGCATCGAGCAGGACGGCGCGCCGGTGGATCTGTACGAAAATCCCGCCAACACCTTCGTCGCGCGCTTCATCGGCACGCCGCCGATGAACCTGCTGCGGCTGGAAGCCGCGCAGGGCGGCGCCGTCATCGCCGGGACCGACGGCCCGGTCGTCGTGGACGGCAGCCGTGCGGGCGGCACGCTGGGCGTGCGCCCCGAACACCTCCAGCTCGCATTCGAGGACGGTGTGCGGGCGGCGGTCGAGAGCGTCGAATACCTGGGCGGCGACTCGCTGGTCACCTGCCGGATGGGCGCGCAGACGGTCGCGGTGAAAACGCCCGGCAGCGTGCCTTTCGCGCGCGGTGACGCGACCTGGATCCGTTGGTCCGCCGGCGCCCAGCATTATTTCGATGCCGAAGGATTGCGCAGGAGCGCGCCCGCCCGCAGGGAGGGCGCGACGCTCCTGGCCTGAGCCGTACCCACCCGATCCACTGCCACCCCGAGGAGGAAACCATGAGATCGCTGTTACGCATGCTGGGCCGCGCGCTGGGGCTCGCGGCCGCCGTGTTCGCCGGCGCCGCGCTTGCGCAAGGCCCGGTCGAAGTCCCGTTCTACTACCCGGTCGCCGTCGGCGGGCCGATCACCAAGATCATCGACGGCTACGCGGCTGCCTTCGAGAAGGAGAATCCCGGCATCAAGCTGAAGCCGATCTATTCCGGGAGCTACCAGGAATCGATCGCCAAGGCGCTGACTGCCGCGAAGAGCGGCGATCCGCCGGTCACGTCGATCCTGCTGTCAACCGACATGTACACGCTGATCGACGAGGATGCGATCGTGCCGTTCGACGACCTGGTCAGGACCGCCGACGACCGTGCGTGGCTCAAGAGCTTCTATCCGGCATTCATGGAGAACAGCCAGACCGGCGGCAAGACCTGGGGCATTCCGTTCCAGCGCTCGACGGTCGTCCTCTACTACAACAAGGACGCGTTCAAGGAAGCCGGGCTCGACCCGAACCACCCACCCGCGACCTGGGCCGAGATGACGGCGGACGCGGAGAAACTCACCAGGCGCGATGCGTCGGGCAAGGTCACGCAATGGGGCGTCGAGATCCCGTCCTCGGGCTTTCCGTACTGGCTGTTCCAAGGTCTCGCGATCGAGAACGGCGCGAACCTGATGAACGCGGCAGGCACCGAGGTCTATTACGACAAGCCCGAAGTCGTCGCCGCCTTGCAGTACTGGGTGGATCTGGTCAACAAGTACAAGGTCCATCCGCCAGGGATCGTCGACTGGGGAACGACCCCGAAGGACTTCTTCGAGCGCAAGGTGGCGATGATCTGGACGACGACGGGCAACCTGACCAACGTCCGTGCCAACGCCAAGTTCGATTTCGGCGTCGCGATGCTGCCGGGCAACAAGCAGCGCGGCAGCCCGACCGGCGGCGGCAATTTCTACATCTTCAAGAAGTCGACGCCCGCCCAGCGCGAAGCCGCCTTCAAGTTCATCAAGTGGGTGACACAGCCCGAGCGCGCAGCGCAATGGGGCATCGACACCGGCTACGTCGCGGTGCGTGCCGACGCCTGGGACACGCCGGAGATGAAGAAATATGTCGCCGGCTTCCCCGCGGCGGCGGTTGCGCGCGACCAGCTGCCCTTTGCCAAGGCCGAGCTGTCGACGCACGACAACCAGCGCGTGACCAAGGCGCTGAACGACGCGCTGCAGGCCGCACTGACCGGCGCGAAGCCGCCGGCGCAGGCGCTGAAGGATGCGCAGCGCGAAGCCGACCGGCTGCTGCGCAGCTACAAGTAACCCCCGCTCCTCTCCCTCTCCCCGAAGGGGAGAGGGTTGGGGTGAGGGGCTTCGAAACTCCCTCTCCCCGAAGGGGAGAGGGTTGGGGTGAGGGGTCGAATCTTCGAAACTTGCCGACGGAACTAGAACAAGCGGCCGATCCCGGCTGCCGCTTGCCGCGATTCATGCTTCCCTTGCCCCACTGCGTGGGGCCGAGGGCCGGGATGGGCGGACAGGGGAAACAGGGCGTGCGGCGGGCGAGACAGTTGCGCCGCGAATCGACCGACGCCGAGCAGAGGCTCTGGTGGCTGCTCCGCGACAGGAGATTGGCGGGCCACAAGTTCCGGCGGCAGCATTCGATCGGTCCGTACTTTTCCGATTTCTCCTGCGTCGAGCGCAGGATCATCATCGAACTGGATGGTGGCCAGCATGTTGAACGGCGTGCGTACGACGATCGGCGAAGCGCCTGGCTTGAAGCCCGCGGCTGGCGTGTGCTGCGATTCTGGGACGATGACGTGCTGTTACGGATGGATGATGTGCTGGAAGTGATTGTCAGCGCCTTGGCGGGTGCCCCTCACCCCAGCCCTCTCTCCGCAAGCGGGGCGAGGGAGGAAGGTGCCCCTCACCCCGGCCTTCTCCCCGCAAGCGGGGAGAGGGGGGAATGAGATGACGCGAACTCGCGAATGGATCCACGCGTGGCTGCTGCTGCTGCCCGCAATGTCGCTGCTCGCGCTGTTCACCCACTACCCGGCAATCGCCAATCTCTGGCACAGCCTCTACTCGACGCCCCGCGCGAATCATCCGTCGGTGTTCGTCGGCCTCGACAACTACCGGAATCTGGTCGAGGACCCGGTCTTCTGGCAGGCGCTCACGAACAACCTGTGGTACGCGGCGGGCACGATCCCGCTGTCGATCGCGCTGGCGCTGGTGATGGCGATCTGGGTCAACGACCGGATTCCGGGTCGCGGCATCCTGAGGCTCGCGTATTTCACCCCGACGATCCTGCCGATGATCGCGGTCGCCAACATCTGGCTTTTCTTCTACACGCCCGAATATGGCCTGCTGGAGCAGCTCACGGGCTGGCTGGGGCTGGCGAGCCACAACTGGCTCGGCACGCGGGGGACGGCGCTGCCCGCGCTGATGGTCGTCGCCATCTGGAAGGAAGCGGGTTTCTTCATGATCTTCTACCTCGCCGCGCTGCAGTCGATGTCGCCGCAGCTCGCCGAGGCCGCGGCGATCGAAGGCGCCTCGCGCGCCTACTTCTTCCGCCGCGTGACGTTCCCCCTGTTGATGCCGACGACGCTGTTCGTCCTGGTGAACGCCGTCATCAACGCATTCCGGATGGTCGACCACATCGTCGTGATGACGCGCGGCGGGCCGGACAACGCGACCGAGCTCCTGCTCTACTACATCTACGAGATCGGCTTCCGCTTCTGGGACTCGTCGTACGCGGCGGCGCTCACGATGGTGCTGCTGGCGATCCTCGGCGTCGTCGCATTCCTCCAGTTCGCGTTCCTCGAGCGCAGGACGCACTACCAATGACGAGCTCCGCCGCGATGGGAGTGCTTCACCGATGAGTGCGCTGCCCGCGCGCATGACGTCGCGGTCCGCGCCCGGCGCCCGGCTGGGGACCCAGGGCGGTGCGCAGCGCATGCTCGAGGCTGCGGCGGCATGGCTGCTGGGCATCCTGTGGGTGCTGCCGCTGCTCTATGCGTTCTGGACGGCGTTCCATCCGTCCGAGTATTCGACCAACTTCACGCTGGCGGCGCCGTGGACGCTCGCCAACTTCGTGAAAGCCTGGCACGCCGCGCCCTTCGCGAGGTATTTCGTCAATACGGTGGCGCTGGTCACGATGGTGCTCGCCGCGCAGCTGGTGCTGGTGACGCTCGCCGCGTATGCGTTCGCGCGTTTCGACTTCCCCGGGCGCAACATCGCGTTCGCGCTGGTGCTGATGCAGCTGATGGTGATGCCCGACGTGCTGATCGTCGAGAACTACCGGACGATGGCGGCGCTGGGCATCAAGGATACGATCCTGTCGATCGGGCTTCCGTACATGGCGAGCGCGTTCGGCATCTTCCTGCTGCGGCAGACGTTCAAGACGGTGCCGCGCGAGCTCGACGAGGCGGCGCGGGTGGAGGGATGCTCGCCACTGCAGACGCTGTGGAAGGTATATGTTCCGCTGGCGCGCCCGACCTACCTCGCCTACGCACTGGTATCGGTGTCCTACCACTGGAACAACTTCCTGTGGCCGCTGATCATCACCAACTCGGTCGAGTCGCGCCCGGTGACCGTGGGCCTGCAGGTGTTCTCGTCTACCGATCAGGGAATCGACTGGTCGATCATCAGCGCTGCGACGCTGCTGTCCACCGGACCGCTGCTCGTGGCGTTCCTGCTCTTCCAGCGGCAGTTCGTGCAATCGTTCATGCGCGCGGGGATACGATGAAACTGATCACCTGGAACGTCCAGTGGTGCCGCGGTGTCGATGGGCGCGTCGATCCTGCGCGCATCGTCGACGAGGCGCGCCGTTTCGCGGACTTCGACGTGCTGTGCCTGCAGGAGATCGCCGACAACTATCCGGATCCGCGGCTTGCCGGCGCCGACGATGGCGACCAGTACGAGCGCATCGCCGCCCTGCTTCCCGGCTACACGGCGATCCCCGGTGTCGCCGTCGATCATCCGGGGGAGGGTGGCCGCCGCCGGCGCTTCGGGAACATGATCCTGTCGCGGCTCCCGGTGCGGCAGGTCTATCGCCACCTGCTGCCCTACCCCTGCGATCCCGGGGTGCCGGGGATGCCCCGCATCGCCCTCGAAGCGGTGATCACGGCGCCCTGGGGCGACATGCGCGTCGTCACGACGCACCTCGAATATTATTCGACGCTGCAGCGGATGGCGCAGGTCGAGGCGCTGCGCACGATCTACGCCGACGGCCATGCGCATGCGCGCGACGCACGGATCACGATGGACGACGGCGGACCGTTCCAGACCTTCGTGCGCCCGCGCGATGCGCTGATCGCGGGCGACTGCAACTTCGAGCCGGGATCCGACGAGCACGCGCGGATGCGCGCGCCGTTCGCGGACGGCACCCCGCCGCTGCTCGATGCGTGGCGCGAGCTCCACCGCGGCGTTCCCCACCCGACGACGTTCAAGCTCTACGAGAAGACGGAGCCGGGCGAACCCGAGCTGCACTGCGACTTCGTCTTCGTCGCCGAGGAGTTGCGTCCACGCCTGCGTGACGTGCGCGTCGACCTGGACACGCAGGCGTCGGACCACCAGCCGATCATCGTGACGCTCGGGTGATGGCCGCTCTCCAAGGCAAGCCGCAGGGCCGCCGATGACCGCCGAGGGCGAGCCGGGGCTGAGGTACGGCATCGACCGCATGGTGGCGCGCGGTCGACGGGTCTTCGGCTGGGGCTGGATCGCGCATCCGGCGCGCCCGATCGACGCGGTGACGCTGGTCCTGGCCGGCGACGGCTGGGAATCGCGCCTGCCGGCCAACCACGGGCTGGTGCGCGCGGACGTGAAAGAGGCATTTCCGCAGCTGCCCGACGGCGAGTCGTCCGGCTTCGTCGTGACCGGATACATTCCGCGAAGCCCCGTCCTGCGCTGGGGCGTCGAGGTCCAGTTCGGCGACGGCGGGAAGGTCGAGATCGACATCACCGCGGCCGCCGACGGCGGGCCCGCGCGGCGCCGGCTGCGCGAGATCGGCTATGTCCTGCGGGCCGTTGCGCGCCGGCTCGGTCGCGGCGATCTCCGCGGCATCCTGCAGCGGGCCAGGGAGCAGAACTACCTGGCGCCGTCGCTCGACGACGCCGCGGTCGGGCGCGAGCTGCGCGAACGCCTGACGGGCGCCGCGCACGTGACAGTCGTATTCGACCACAGCATGGGCGGCGGCGCGAATGTCTATCGGCGCACCATCGTCGACGAGCGGCTGGCCGCGGGCGCGACGGTGCTGCTGTGCACGTACAACCTGCCGACGCTCGACTACCGGCTGCACCTGATGCAGGGCGCGGGGAACTCGGACCAGGGAAAGGTCTTCCGCATATCGTCGTTCCTGTCGCTCGAGGCGGTCGTCGCGGAGCCGGCCGTCGACGAGCTGTTCCTGAACAGCCCCGTCTCGTTCGACGAGCCGCTGATCTTCGTCGAATGGCTCGCGGCGCTGCGGGAAGGCAATCCCCGACTGCGCCTGACGGTCGCCGTCAACGACTATTTCCCGGTGTGCCCGTCGTTCGTGCTGCTCAATGCCGACGGCCGCTACTGCGGCATTCCGGCGGTCACCGAGTGCGCGGCCTGCCTCGCGCGCCATCGGGCGAGCTATGTGCGCCTGTCGCCGCCCACCGAGATCGGCCCCTGGCGCGCGATCTGGGGACGCTGCCTCGCCGCCGCCGACGAAGTCCGCTGCTTCTCGCAGTCGACGCAGACGCTGCTGCGCCGCGCCTATCCGTCGCTGCCCGCGCGTCGCATCAGCGTGATTCCGCATCGCATCGATTTCGCACCTGCACGGCTGCCCAGGCCCGACCCTGCGCAGCCGCTCACCATCGGCATCGTCGGCCAGATCAGCGTGCAGAAAGGCGCGCTGATCGTGAAGGAGATGCTCGCCCGCATCGACCGCGATGCGCTCGACATCCGGGTTGCGGTCATCGGCGCGCTGGACATTCGCGTCGACTCGAAGCGGCTGCAGGTCACCGGGCCCTACCAGCGCGAAGACCTCGTCGACCTGATCGAGGCGCAGCGTGTCAACATGATCTTCTTCCCTTCCATCTGCCCGGAAACGTTTTCCTACGTCGTCGAGGAAATGCTGCGCCTGCGGCTGCCGATCGTCGCCTTCGACCTCGGGGCTCCCGCCGAGCGGCTGCGCGGCCAGGACAACGCGAGGCTTTGCGCCGAGGTGAGCGCCGATGCGGCGCTCGACACCCTGGTCGATTTCCATCGGGAGCTCGCCGCGCGCGCGCTCGCGGTCGGAACCCACCCATGACGGGCACCCTGCACGTCTTCACCAGCGCCGCGGTCAATTACCTGCCCAAGGTGCGCATCCTCTGCCGCTCGATCCGGCGCCATCATCCGGAGGCGGTCATCCACCTCGCGCTGGCGGACCGGCGGCCGGACTGGCTGGTCACCGAGGGCGAGCCTTTCGACGACGTGCTCGACGTGTCGCAGCTGGGCATTCCCGACTGGTACCGCTGGAGCTTCAGCCACAACATCGTCGAGCTGGCGACCGCGATCAAGCCTTTCGCGCTTGCGAAGCTGCTCGATCTGCCCGGTTGCGGGAGCGTCGTCTATTTCGATCCGGACATCGTGCTGTTCTCGCGCGTCGACGACATCCTCGCCACGCTCGACCACTCGAGCGTCGCGCTGACACCCCACCAGAACAAGCCCGAGCGCACGCTCGAAGCCGTCCTCGACAACGAGGTCGCGAGCCTCAAGCACGGCATCTTCAACCTGGGCTTCGTCGGTGTCGCGAACTGCGGCGAAGGGAAGCGCTTTGCGCACTGGTGGGGCGAGCGGACCTACGAGCTGTGCCGCGCCGACGTGCCGAATGGCCTGTTCACCGACCAGAAATGGGTGAATTTCGCGCCGGTGTTCTTCGACGGCGTGGCGATCGTCAAGTCGTCGCGCCACAACGTCGCGACCTGGAACCTGACGACCCGCGACCTGACCGGCAGCCTCGAGGCCGGTTTCCAGGTCGACGGCGAGCCGCTGGGCTTCTATCATTTCACCGGCTTCGACAGCGGTGCCCATCGCATCATGGCGATCAAGAATGCCGCGGCAAGCAGGTCGGTGCAGGAGCTGATCGCGTGGTACGAGCGCGAGACGGAGGTCGCCGACAACGATCCGGTCAGCCGGACGCCGTGGGCGTTCGGGCGCTATTCGGACGGAACGCCGATCGAGGCCTGGCACCGGTGGCTCTACCGCGACCGCGCCGACCTGCACGACGCTTTCCCCGATCCCTACGATGCCTCGTCGGGGACGCGCAGCTTCACTTTCTGGTGCGCGACCCAGGGCAGGCTGCTGCGCGCGCAGTACGCCGGTCCCGGCGGCGGCACGGGGTCGAGGCCGCGGCCGCTGTCGATCGGCGTCGGCGGGGCGCTGCAGCTGCTGCGCCTTGCCGCTTCGCCGCGCGCGGGCAGGGCGCTGCGCGCGCGCGTGTCCGCAATCCTGCGCGCCGAAGGGGTCTCCGGCATCACCCGTCGGCTTGCACGGCGGCGCAGCCCGTGACGACGACGGTCGACGTCATCGTTCCGGTGTACCGCGGCCTCGAGGAGACCCGGCGCTGCCTCGACAGCCTGCTCGCCAACGCCCAGCGCACGTCGTTTGCGATCGTCGCCATCGACGATGCGAGCCCCGAGCCCGGCATCGTCGCGTATCTCGACGAACTGGCGGCACGCGGAACGATCGAGCTGCTGCGCAACGACCGGAACCTCGGTTTCGTGCGCACCGTCAACCGCGGACTCGCGCTGCACGCCGATCGCGACGTCCTGCTGCTCAACAGCGACACCGAGGTCGCCGGCGACTGGCTCGACAGGATGCGCGCCTGCGCGTACCGCGAGCCCGACATCGGCACGGTGACCCCGTTCTCGAACAACGCGACGATCTGCTCGTATCCGTTCGAGGGATGGACCGGCGGCGTGCCGGGCAGCTTGGGCCTCGCCGGCCTCGACCGCGTGTTCGCGTCGGCCAACGCCGGGCGTCACGCCGACCTGCCGACTGCCGTCGGCTTCTGCATGTACATACGCCGCGCATGCCTGGATGCGGTGGGCGCGTTCGACGCCGAGCGCTTCGGGCGCGGTTACGGCGAGGAGAACGATTTCTGCCTGCGCGCGGCAGCGGCGGGATGGCGCAGCGTGCTCGCCGCCGACGCCTTCGTGTTCCACGAGGGCGCGGTCAGCTTCTCCGGCGAGCGCGACGCGCTGACCAGGGCGGCGACGACGGCGCTGCTCGACCGGCATCCGGAGTATTCGCGCGCCATCGAGGACTTCCAGGCTGCCGATCCGCTGCGTCCGCTGCGCCTCGCGGTCGACGATGCGCGCCGCGCACTGGGGGGCGACGAGGCGCGGCAGGTAAGCGCGGAGCGCAACGACGAGCGCGCGCTGCTCGCCGCGCGCGAGACCGCCGCGCTGCAGGCCGCGCTGGTGCACGCGCAGCGGATGATCGCCGAGCGCGACGCCGAGATCGCCAAACTGACCGCGGCGTTCCAGCATGCCGAAGCCCTGGCGCTGGAGCGCGGCAGCGATCTCGAGCGCATCCTCGGGTCGCCGCTGGTAAAGGTGTTGCGTCCGCTTGCGCGCCTGCGCCGTCGCGTGCGGGGCGGGAAGACGGGGCAAGGCTAGTCAGCCGTCGACGCGCCTGCGGAAGATCAGGTCGTGCACCCCATGCCCGAGGCGCAGCCCGCGCGCCTCGAACTTGGTCAGCGGCCGGTAGCCGGGCCGTGGCGCGAAATCTGCGGCCGTGTTCTCGAGCAGCGACTCGGCGGTCAGGGTGGCAAGGATCTCCTGCGCATAATCGTCCCAGTCGGTCGCGACGTGCAGGTAGCCGCCCGGCGCAAGACGCAGCGCGAGCTCGTGCACGAACGCGGGCTGCAGCAGGCGGCGCTTGTGGTGGCGCTTCTTGGGCCAGGGATCGGGAAAGAACACGTGGATGCCCGCGAGCGTCGCCGGAGCGATCATCGAGGCGACGACCTCGACGGCGTCGTGGCGCAGAACGCGCAGGTTGGTGAGTCCTTGCTCATCGATTCGCCGCAGCAGCGCGCCGACACCCGGCAGGTGCATCTCGACCCCCAGGAAATCCGCCTCGGGTCGTGCGGCGGCGATCGCCGCCGTCGTCTCGCCCATGCCGAAACCGATCTCGAGCACGACGGCTGCACGGCGGCCGAAGATCGCCGGGAAGTCGAGCAGGGCGGTTGCCGGTTCCACGCCGTAGCGCGGCAAGAGCTCGTCGCAGGCACGCTGCTGTGCCGCGGACATCCGCCCCTGGCGCAGGACGAAACTCCTGATCGCGCGTCGCGGCGCGGACTCCATGACCGCGCGGCGCCTGCGGCTACGAGCCGATCAGGCCCGACGTCTGCGAGCTGGGGCTCGCCTCGTAATGCTTGCGCGGCATGCGCCCGGCGAGAAAGGCTTCGCGTCCGGCCTCGACCGCGAGGCGCATCGCGCGCGCCATCCGGATCGGCTCGCGCGCCTTGGCGATTGCGGTGTTCATCAGCACGCCGGCGCAGCCCAGCTCCATCGCGATCGACGCGTCGGAGGCGGTTCCCACCCCCGCGTCGACCAGGACCGGCAGCTTCGCCTGCTCGAGGATCAGGCGCAGGTTCCAGGGATTGAGGATGCCCATGCCCGACCCGATCAGCGACGCGAGCGGCATGATCGCGACGCAGCCGATCTGCTCGAGCTCGCGCGCGGCGATCGGGTCGTCGGACGTGTAGACCATGACGTCGAAGCCGTCGGCGACCAGCTTCTCGGCAGCGATCAGGGTCTCGCGGACATTGGGAAACAGCGACGTCGAATCGCCCAGCACCTCGAGCTTGCACAGCTTGTGGCCATCGAGCAGCTCGCGTCCCAGGCGCAGCGTGCGCACGGCCTCGTCGGCGGTGTAGCAGCCGGCGCTGTTGGGCAGGTAGGTGAATTCCGAGGGCGGCAACGCATCGAGTAGCGACGGCTCGTTCGCGTTCTGCCCGATGTTGGTCCTGCGGATCGCGACGGTGACGATCTCGGCACCGGAAGCGACGATCGCGTCGCGGGTCTCGTTGAAATCACGGTACTTTCCCGTTCCGACAAGCAGGCGCGACCGGTACGACGTGCCGGCGATCACCAGCGGGTCGACGAGCGAGGAGGGGGTGGTGGGGGCGTTCATGCGTGCCATTTTACCGCGGCGGGTCAGCCCCCGCCGACGGCGCCGACGATCTCCAGCCGGTCGCCCCGGGCGATCGGCGTGACCGCATAGCGGCTGCGCGGGACGATCTCGCCGTTCTTCTCGATCGCGATGCGCTTGCCGGCAAGCCCGAGAACCGCGACCAGGTCGGCGATCGTGCCCGATTCCAGCGCCACTTCGGTCTGCACCCCATTGAGCGAAAGCGTCAGCATCCTGCGATTCCCGTGAGTCCCCGGCCCCGCTGCGCGGTCACCGGCGGTAGCGGCCGAGTGCTGCGCGCACCAGCCGCAATTGCGCTGCGAAGCGCGAACACGCCTCGCACACCCGAAGGTGGAGGCCCAGCTTGACACGTTCGGAGAGCGAGAGGCGGCGTTCCTCTCGCTGCGAGAGCAGC
Organism: Casimicrobiaceae bacterium; assembly: GCA_035470905.1. Lineage (GTDB taxonomy): Bacteria > Pseudomonadota > Gammaproteobacteria > Burkholderiales > Casimicrobiaceae > VBCG01. The sequence continues at coordinate 748 of DATIQL010000039.1, read as the reverse complement.
CGCGATGCTTCCCTGCACGACACCAGGTGCGTCAGTCGATGGAACATGTTGCGTACGGGGTCCTCGGGCCGGGCCTCGGGTCAGGCGCGCGCCTGACCGGAAAACCAGCGCTGTTCCAGGCATTCGCGCAGCGCCATCCGCGCCCGATAGAGGATCACCCACAGATGGTTCGCGGTGATCGTCAGTTCCTTACAGATTTCGTCGGTTTCGAGTTCCATGACCTCGCGCATGACGAAGACCCGGGCGGTCTTCGCGGGCAGCCTTTCGAGGCAGAATTCCATGACGTCGAAGAACTCCCGGCGCGACAGCGCGTTCTCGGGGTCGCCCCAATCCGCCGGCGGCGCGGCCCAGCCGCCGTCGTCCCTGAACAGGGCGTCGAAATCCTCGAGATCGGTCTCCTCGTCGAACGTCGCCTCGATCAGCGGCTGGCGCGCCTTCTGGCGGATCACGTCGACGATCTTGTGTTTCAGGATGCCCGTGAGCCAGGTCTTGACGCTCGAACGACCCGAAAAGCCGTCGCGGCCGGTCAGCGCCGCAAAGAGCGTCTCCTGCACGACGTCCTCCGCGATGTCCTGGTCGCGCAACTGCAACCGCGCCACCCGCAGCAGGTAGCTGCGGTGGGTCTCGAGCTCGGCTGCGAAAGGGTCGGAATCCACTGCAGGTTGAAGAATCCGGGGGCGGCAGAATCCACGGGCGGTGACCCCGCGAAGGACGAATGTTAGGGCAAAAGGGGTGTCGGCGCGAGGCT
>DATIQL010000038.1:0-2176 GCA_035470905.1 Casimicrobiaceae bacterium | reverse complement strand
GAGATCGCCCGATCGTGTTCGGCAAGTCGTCCTGCTAGTACCGGAAACCCGTGGTCATTTCGCCTTCATGCATTCGGCGCGGACCTTGTCTGCCTCTTCCTTCTTCAGACCCTTGGTCTTGGCATTGCATTCCGCCATCTTGTTCTTGGGTTTCGCTTCGGCCGCCACCGGCTTGGCCTTCAGACACTCGTTCACGAACGCCTGGCGTTCCTTTCCTTCGAGCTTCTTCTCGCCCGCCTGGGCCTGGCACTGCGTCATCTTGTTCTGCTGGGTGTTCGCCTTCTGGGTCTCGGCGGCCAGCGCCGGAGCGGCGACGGCGCCAAACGCACCGATCATCGCGAGCACGAGCAATTTCTTCATGTAATGGTCATCCCTGGATCGATTGCGCATGAGGTTGGACTGCAGGTACCGGATCCGGGCGCCGAATTCGCACGCCGGCGTAAACCACGAGGCCAGTCTACGGCAACCCAAACGCGGGCAGCAAACAATTCGCTGACACGGACAGGCAGGCTGTTGCGCGGGCCACATCTTGCGGCGCAACATGGCGGCTGGCGGGCCATCCCGCCCACCGCCCCGCCGTGGGGTTAGAATTGGCAAACCCCTGATAAATCACGAAAAAGCTTCGACCCATGATTCTCGTACTCGAACCGAATACCCAGCCCGAGAGCCCCGACTACCGGATGCTCGTCGCGCAGCTCGAGCGCCTGCCCAGCGTCGAATTTCGGGTGCACCGCGAGGTCGGCAGCGAGGTGACCCTGACCGAGATCTACCTGATCGGCAACACCGGCACCCTGACCGTCGAACAGATGCAGGTACTGCCCTGCGTCGCGAAGGTCGTGCGGGTCTCCGAGGCGTACCGGGTGCTCGGTCGCCACAAGCAGGGCGACGACCGACCCTCGTCCTTCGAATACAACGGCGTTCATTTCGGGCAGGACAGCCTCAACGTTTTCGCCGGCCTGTGCGCCGTCGATTCCCGCGAATCGGTCGAAGGCATGATGAAAGCGTTGCGCGACAAGGGCCATGTCTGCACGCGGATGGGCGCCTACAAGCCGCGCACCTCGCCCTACGCGTTCCAGGGCTTCGGGGCGACCTGCCTGCCCTACGTGTTCGAGCTCGCAGGCAAGTACGGCATTCGCGTCATCGCGATGGAGATCACCCATGAGTCGCACGTCGACGAGGTCCGCGCCGCCCTCGCCCAGACCGGCAATCCCACCGGCGTGATGCTCCAGATCGGCACGCGCAATACCCAGAATTTCGAGCTGCTGAAACAGGTCGGCAAGCAGCAGGAGTTCCCGGTGCTGATCAAGCGCGGCTTCGGGATCACGCTCGACGAATCGCTGAATGCGGCCGAGTACCTCGCCACCGAGGGCAACCGCAAGATCGTCTTCTGCCTGCGCGGAATGAAGACCAACATGGGCGACCCGCATCGCAATTTCGTCGACTTCGCGCATGTGCCGGCGGTCAAGCGCCTGACGCGCATGCCGGTCGGCATCGACCCGTCGCATTCGGTCGGCACGCGCGCTCGCGCGCCCGATGGGCTGCTCGACGTGTTCCACGTCGTTGCGCAGGGGGTGATCGCGGGCGCCAACATGATCCTGGTCGACTTCCATCCCGATCCGGCGCGCGCGCTGGTGGACGGGCCGCAGGCACTGCTGCTTTCCGAGCTTTCGCATTTCCTCGACGACGTCGCCATCGCCCGCGAAGCGTACGTGAAGCGCGCCGCCCTCGCGCGCGGCGCCGGGAGTCGATGACGCCGCGTCCCGGACCCACCCCCTATCGCGCTCCGCGCTGGCTGGTCGGCGGCCATGCGCAGACGGTCTGGCCCTACGGGCTGCGACGGGCGCGCGTCGAGTTGCGGCGCGAGCGCGTCGAGACGCCGGACGGGGATTTCTGGGAGTTCGACTGGCTCGATGCCGGCGAACGCCCGGATGCTCCGATCGTCGTGCTGTTCCACGGGCTCGAGGGCGGCTCGGGCTCGCACTATGCGCGGGCGCTGTTCACCGCGCTGCAGCACATCGGCTGGCGCGGAGTCATCCCCCATTTCCGCGGCTGTGGCGGCGAGCCGAATCGCCTGCCGCGGGCTTACCACTCGGGCGACCATGCCGAGGTCGGCGCGATGCTCGAGGCCGTGCGCGCGCGCATCGACCCGGCCACGCGGGCCTACGCCGTCGGCGTG
>DATIQL010000037.1:0-45255 GCA_035470905.1 Casimicrobiaceae bacterium | reverse complement strand
CGCGAGATCGATCGCGTTCTGCACGATGTCGGCCTTGTCGCGCGCGGTGGGTGCGACGTTGATCGCGGCATCGGTGACGAGCAGCATCCGCGGATAGGCCGGCACGTCGAGCACGAAGACGTGGCTGATGCGTCGATCGGTCCGCAGGCCGGAGGCGGAGGGCACGACCGCAGCCATCAGCTCGTCGGTGTGCAGGCTGCCCTTCATCAGGGCCTCGGCCTTGCCTTCCCGCACCAGTTCGACCGCCTTGGCGGCCGCGGCCTCGCTGTATGGCGCGTCGACGATCGGCAGCTTCGCGATGTCGATGCCGTACTGCCTGGCCACTGCCTCGATGCGCTCCCGCGGACCGACCAGGATCGGTGCGATCAACCCGAGCTTCGCGGCATCGGCGGCACCGCGCAGCGAGCTCTCGTCGCAGGGATGGGCAACGGCCGTCGGCGTCGGCGGCAAGGCCTTGCAGAAGTCGAGCAGCCGCTGGTACTTCTCGTGCTTGCGCTCCATCGTCCTGGTCCTACTTTCCGTTCCCGCGTTTGCGGGCGGACTTGCGGACGGGTTTCCGGGCCTGCGGCCCCGGAACCCGTCGCCGCGCTGCGTCGGGATGGATATCCAAGGCATCGCCGATGTGCTCGATCATCGCGAGCTGCTCGGTCGAGGGCTTTGCGCGCTGCATCCGCTCGTCGGCCAGCAGTCGCCGCACCAGCGTGACCAGCTTCTCCCGGTCCTCGCGCTTCGCCAGCAGGTTGGGCAGCGTTGCGAGCGCCTTCTCGGGCTCGTAGCGGACGATGATCTCCTGTTCACCGCGGACCCGGCGCCACTGGTCCGGCGCCATGGCCGGCAACAGGTCGCGATACTCCGACATCAGCTCCGCCTTCAGCTGAAGCTTCGTCAGCAGCATCGGCTCGCCTTTCCTCGCGAGCAGGCAGGCGACGCGCGCGAGCGCCTCGGGATAACCGCCCTCGCCGATCGATTCGAGCGCGTCCCTGACGAATGGCAGCTCGCGTCCCTCGGCAATCGGCTCGGTCGCCTTTTCCTCGGCAGCGCGCTTGTCGGCGATGTACAGCGAGAAGACGTTGCCGTAGGTCTGGAAGAACGCGGCCTCGCTCGCCGCATCGCGCAGCCCACGGTAGTACTCGAGCGAGGCGCTGAGCGTCGCGGCCATCGCCTTCTCGATCTTGAGCGCGGCGTTGTCCGGTTCCACACCCTGGCGCTGCGCCTTGACCATCCCGGCGGCCGGACCCAGCCAGGCGAGCCAGGGATTCAGATCCGACATCGACCATCTCTGAAAGCGCAGCGGGTGGAACTGGCGGCCGAGCTTGGCCGTGAATTCGTTCGACGTCGACTGGATCAGCGGCTGCAGAAAGAGCTCGTAGGCTCGCTGGTTGAACTCGGAGATCTCGGCGACAGCCTCGAACGGCTTTTCGTCGGCGCGCTCGAAGCGGTTCATCCGCGCCGCAAGGTCCTCGAGGCGATGCTCGCGGAACTCGACCTCGTAGACCGGCTTGCCGTCGGCGCCCCGGCTCTCGTTGATCGACATCCCGTACAGCCCGGGCGGCAGCGCCTCGATCGACTTCAGCACCGAGACGATCTGCGCGTGCTCCTTCTTCGCGACCTTGCCCGAGACGAAGATGCCGAGGTGGCCGACGTCCTGGTGCACCAGGCCGACGATCACCTGGCCGCGCGCCTTGATCTCGTCGGTCGAGCCGTAGATGTCGGCGACCCAGTTGAAGGCCTGCTGCGGGGGCGTGATGTTGTCGCCCATCGACGCGAACAGGATGATCGGCGCCTTGATGTCGCGCAGGTCGAATGCCTCGCCGGTGATCGACTTGGTGTCGCCCGACCACAGCTTGTTGCCGACGAACAGGTTGCGGGTGATCCACTCGATTTCTTCCTTGTTCATCAGGTAGAAACCGCCCCACCAGCGTTCGAACTCGAGAAAGCGCGGCGGCTCGGTGTCGACGTTCGCGTACAGGTGGTAGTACTTGTCCCAGAACGTGTTCGCGGGATTGAGGTTCTCGAAGTTCTCGACCAGATGGGCGCCGTCGAACGTGCCGTCACCAAGATCCGAGGTGAGCGACGCCAGCCATGTTCCGCCCAGCATGCCGCCCGCGTAGCGCATCGGGTTGTCCCCGGCGCCCTCCTGCCACGCACCGCCCCAGTACGACATCGGCGCGCCATTGATCACGATCGGGCCGGTGTCGTCGGGATCGGCGGCGGCGAGCATCATCGCTGCCCAGCCACCCTGGCAGTTGCCGACGATCGCCGGCTTGGAGCTTTCGGGATGGAGCTCGCGCACCTTGTGCACGAACTGCTTTTCGGCCTCGCAGACATCGAGCAGCGTCTGCCCCGGTTCCGGATCGCGGAAGAAGATGACGAAATAGACGGGATGCCCTTCGCGCAGCGCAACTCCGACCTGCGAGTCGTCCTTGAAGCCGCCGATTCCCGGGCCGTGGCCCGCGCGCGGATCGATGATGATGTAGGGCCGGCGTTTCGGATCGACGATCACGCCTTCGGGCGGGATGATCCGCACCAGCGCATAGTTGACCGGCCGCTTGAGCTTGCGCCCATCGACCACCGTCTCGTAGGCGAAATGCAGAACCGGCGGCAGGCCTTCCCGCGCACGCTCGAGGAAGCTGTTGCCGCGCTGGCGGATCGTATCCCAGAAGAGAATCGACCGCTGCGCGGCATCCGCCGCATAGCCGTACCAGTCGGTCCAGACCTTCGCCGCCGCTCCCGGATTGGTCCAGAGCTCGCCGACCCCGTTCTCCTCGTAGGCTTTCTTCAGCTGCTCGGTGAAATGCTCCTGCGCCGTCTGCGTCCGTTTCTTGAGGAGAATCGACACCTTCGTGGAGATGTCGTGACTGTGTGAAAGCTGCCGACCGATGTCCATCGCAATGTCCTGCCGTTGGGTTTCCGAGCAATACCCATCGTGCGCGCAATTGGTTGGCGCGACATTGACGGTGGTCAACAGCGGTTTGCGTTGCATCGGAGTGGGACGATGACCCGGTCCCCTGGCCAGACCCGGCGGGCCGGGCCCGACCGAGCATTTCCGGCCTGCCAATGGGATCCGTCGATGGTCCCCCGCAGCTTTGATCGCTGCCGTATGATGGAGGCGTCGTGGTCGGCCGTCGAGCGTGCGTAGCTCGCGAAATGCGCAGCGTCGCTGCGTGCATTGGAAATGCATATCCCGCGAATCGGGCCGGCCGACGAGGACCCGTCGATCGGTCCTTCGGTACCGCCGCGAGTTTGCCCGCGCTGCGGAGGACCGCTGCGGCGGATCAAGCGCCGCCCGCTTGACCGGATGATCAGCATCGTGCGACCGGTATGGCGGTACCGCTGCATCGCTTTCGGCTGTTCCTGGGAAGGATGCCTGCGGCATCCGCGGTGAGGTGCGCCGGGCGAACGGTCTGCCACGGTCTCTCCTTGCGGGGCCCGCGTCAGGCGGGGCGCTCGACAGACCACCTCGGCCAACCCTAATATGGCCGCGACTGTTGCATCAGATCCAGGTCGACGCACGCCGCGTCCGAGGCCGCGGCCTGCAGGAGTTGCCGTGAAGCGATGCCCAGCGTGCCGCAGCACCGATGTCCGGCGCTCGCATGTCCTTTGGTCAGAAGCCGGGGCACATGCATTGCGGTCGCCCTATCGTTGCAACAACTGCCACGCACGATTCTGGGTCGTCAGCCGCAAGGCTCGCATCACGATCGCGGCCTTCGCTGCCGCGTGCGCCGTGGTGACGATCACGATCGTCGTGGACGCGGTGATTGTCTCCGGCGGCACCCGGGTGCCGAAACCGACGGGCAGCGCCAGCGCCTGGGAGGGCGATCCGGGCATGGTCATGCCGCTTCAGGCGCCGTCCGACGAGGGGGTGCAGGCGCCGGGCGCTTCTGGAGGAAGCGATGCGCTGCCGGAATCGCCGGAATCGCCGGAATCGCGGGAATCGCGACCAGGGCGATGAGCTGCCGCGTACGCCGACGGTCGCGTGGCTTCCTCGCCTGCCCAGCGTGAGCCTACCTGTCGCGGCCGATCTGGCCTATCCGCGCCTCGATCATCGCGCAGATCACTTCGCGCTTGTCGAGGGGGCGCAAGACCCCGCCGTTCATCTGCGCGAAAGCGCCGCCAAGGCAGCGCACCAGCGCCCCGGTCTCCCCCGATTTGCGCGTCACGGTCCCGATCACCATCATGTCGGTCGGAATCGCATTCGTGTACAGGTGCGCCGGACCCCCGATGTTGACACGCTGAACCATGGGCCCTCCCGTGCCTGGCGTGCGGCGCATCGTACTGCGACGTTCCGGCGGTGTCCAGCCGGGTTCGCCAGCGCCGGCCGGGTTGCCGATGGCGGACTCCGGCGCGTCGGAGCGGCTGCGGTCACGCTTCCTGATGCCCTCCCCGGAACGGGCGTCCGGCGCGGGTTGGTGGTAAATTGTGCAACGACCGATCGCGGTTGGACACGACGCGTTGCTACGGATGCGGTGGAAGTGCGGTCCCTCGGACGAGAGGAGAAACGTCGATGAACCCGAATCAGGCGCTGTGGGAAAAAGGCGATTTCACGCGAATTGCCGCGAGCATGCGGGAAAGCGGAGAGGCAGTCGTCCAAGGCTTCGGGGCCGTCCGCGGACTCAAGGTATTGGATCTGGGCTGCGGCGATGGCACGACGGCCATACCGGCAGCGAGGCTCGGAGCGGAGGTGACGGGCGTCGATATCGCCCGGAACCTGGTGGCCGCCGGGAACGCCCGCGCCAACGCACATGGCCTGACCAACTGCACGTTCCGGCATGGCGATGCCTCCGACCTGCACGACCTCGACGACGGCTCGTTCGACCTCGTCGTGAGCATGTTCGGGGCCATGTTCGCCCCGCGGCCGTTCGACGTGGCCAAGGAGATTGTGCGCGTGACCCGGCCAGGCGGCCGGATCGTGATGGGGAACTGGATTCCAAACGATCCGACACTCGTGGCGCAAATCCTGAAGATCAGCTCCGCCTACACCCCGCCACCGCCCGAGGGCTTCGTCAGCCCGATGACGTGGGGGGTCGAGGGCAACGTGATCGAGCGATTCGCGGCAGCGGGGGTTCCGGGCGAGAGGGTCTCGTTCTCCAGAGACACGTTCACCTTCAAGTCTCCGAGGCCGCCATCCGCATTCGTCGCCGACTTCCGGGATTACTACGGGCCCACGATGAATGCGTTCGCCGCCGCAGAACAGGGCGGCAAGTCGGCGGCACTCCAGCAGGAGCTCGAGGCCCTGTTCGAGCGCGAGAATCGGAGCGGGGCCAAAGACGCCACGTCCATTCCGGCAACCTTCCTCAAGGTCACAGTGGCCGTTTGAACGCCCGGGCCTGCAGCCCGGGCACAATGTCCTGATCGATGATGGCAGAGAGCGCAGGCCAATCGGCCTCCTACCCGGTCGCATACGACGTCGAGCCCCAGCTGCATGGCCGCAATCGGCTCACCGTCTTCTTCCGGCTCATCCTGGCGATCCCGCACCTGATCCTGGTCGGAGGGCCTGGCCTCGCGCTCGGCGGCGGGTGGGCCTGGGAATCCCAGGCTCATGGCAACTGGGTATGGGGCCCCCACTGGGGCGGTGGCGGCATCATCGGCGCGGTCGCCTGCATCATGGCGATCATCGCGTGGTTCGCAATTCTCTTCGCGAATGCCCATCCGCGCGGGCTCTGGGACTTTGTGTGTTTTTTCCTGGCGTGGCGCGCACGCGTCGTCGCCTACGTAGCGCTTCTGCGCGACGAATACCCGCCGTTCGGCCCTGGCCCGTACCCGGTGCGCTATGAGGCCGCCTATCCGGACACGCCGCGGAACAAGTGGTCGGTGGGTCTGCGGATCTTCTACGTGATCCCCCATGCGATCGTCCTGTTCTTCCTCGGCATCGCCTGGTTCATCACCGCGGTGATTGCGTGGTTCGCAATCCTGTTCACCGGTTCGTATCCGGAAGGGCTGTACCAGTTCGCGGTCGGGTATCTGCGATGGTCGCTGCGGGTCGAGTCGTACCTCCTGCTGCTGCGCGACGAGTACCCGCCGTTCTCGTTCGAGCCTTAGCGCGCTACTCGAGGAACCGAACGCAACCCGTGGCGAGGTCGTATACGGCGCCGACCAACCTCACGTCGCCCTGCACCGCCCGCGCCTTCCCTTCGGGCGACTCGAGCAGTTGCCGGATAGTCCAACGCACGTTGGCCTCGACGGCTGCGCTGAGCAGCGCGGCGGGAGGGAGCGTCCGGTCGAGATCGTGCAGGGCCGGATCGATGTTCTCCAGCAGCAAGGCGATCCGGCTGCGATGCCGAGCGCCATGGAACCTCGCGGCGATGGCGGCCTCCACGGCCCCGCAGCCCTCGTGCCCGAGGACGACGAACAGCGGCGTGTGCAGCTGGGTGCCGGCGTACTGCAGCGTTCCCGCGATCGAGGGGCCCAGGACGTTTCCTGCCACTCGGATGACGAAGAGCTCGCCGAATCCGGCATCGAACAGCAGCTCCGGCGGCACCCGGCTGTCGCTGCAGCCGAGAATGGTGGCGTAAGGCTGCTGGCCCTTGGCGAGCTCCGCCAGGACTTCGATCTGCACCGTCGGGAACCGCGCGCGGCCGGCGACGAAGCGCGCGTTGCCTTCCTTCAGGCGCTCGAGCGCCTCATCTGCGGTACGGACGGCCTGGTGGTTGGCGGTCACGATTCGCGACGTCGTGCCGGTTTCCGACGCACCGGCCCCGGGGATCCGATGCGTCAACGCAGGCAATAGATGTGGTACTTGCCGCCACGCAGCTCCGCGCCTTCGAGCTCTCCCTCGAAACCCGGGAAGCGCTCGCCCCACTCCTCCAGGCCGCGGATGTACTGCAGCCAAGGCTCGTCTGCACTGCCGATGTTCTCGCCCGGCATGACCACCGGGATACCCGGCGGATACGGTATGACGCCGACGCCGACGATGCGGTTGGCCATCTTTTCCAGCGGCAGCACTTCGGCCTCGCCGCGCATCAGCCTCCGAAAAGCTTCGCGCGGAGGCATCACCGGCGTCGGCAGGCGGCTGAACGCCTGTCCCTGCCAATGGCCCTGGCGACTGTTGCGCATGTGCTCCCACATCTGGTCGCCGAGGTCGCGCAGGCCCAGGTCTCTGTATCGCTCCGGGGCTGCGGCCGCGACCTTCGGCAGCGCAGTGGCAAGCGGGACGTTGGCGTCGTAGTCGGTCTTGAAGTCGAGCAGCGTGTTGACCAGGGTGCCCCATTTGCCCTTGGTCACACCCATGGAGAACAGGAACAGCACCATGTGGTCCGTCGTGCGCGAAGGGATGATCCCTTGACGACCCAGGTACGCGGAAACGATGGCCGCCGGAATCCCCTGCGGGGCGAGCCCGCCGTCGTCCTGCATCCCCGGGCAGATCACCCCCGGCTTGATGGGGTCGAGCAGGCACCATCCTTCCTCCAGGTCTTCGAATCCATGCCATCTGTCGCCGGGTTTCAGCACCCAGCACTCGGGATCCGTCGCGAGGAGCTCGCGCGGAGCCTCGTCGAACGGCACGGTGTTGCCGGTCCTGGGATCGCGAACGTGGTCCGCGTTCCACGGCGCGAAGAACCACTGGCCTTTGGCCGCGAACTCGTGGTGGCAGCGCGCGAGGGCAATGCGAAAATCGATGGCCTCCTCGATGACCTCCTGGGTGAGGGTGTACCCGCTGCGGCCGTCCATCATCGCCGTGGCAACGTCGTTCGAGGCAATGATGCTGTACAAGGGTGAAGTGCTGGCCTGCGCGCAGTACGACTCGTTGAACCGGTGGTGGTCAATGGCGTTGCGCCCGTAGCGCACGTGGAGAAAGGACGCCTGCGACAGCGCGGCAAGGAGCTTGTGCGTCGAATGGGTCGCATACACGGTCGGCCCGTCTGCGGGATGGTCGGCCGGATCGCCGAACATCGCGTATCGGTCGCGATACATGGGGTTGAACCGCGCATACGCGTACCAGGCCTCGTCGAAATGCACATGATCGACCGTCGGAGCCAGCAGCTCGGATGCACGCCTCGCGTGGTAGCACATGCCGTCGTACGTCGAGTTGGTGACCACGCTGTAGACGGGCTTCGAGTTGGCGGCCTGCGCGGCGAGGGGGTTGGCAGCGGTGCGCTGCGCAATCGACTCCGGCGCGAACTGCTTCGGACTGATCGGGCCGATGATCCCATAGCGGTTCCGGGACGGGACGTAGAAGACCGGGATGCCGCCGCTCTGGATCAGCCCCTGCTCGATCGACTTGTGGCAATTGCGGTCGCAGAGCGCGATTTCACCGTCGCCGACGACCGCGTTGAAGATCACCCGGTTCGACGCGGAGGTGCCATTCAACACCGAATACGAACGGTGCGCCCCGAACACTCGCGCCGTGTTGCGCTCGCTGTCGCCGATCGGCCCGCTGTGCCCGAGCAGCGAGCCGAGCGCGGCACGTTCGATGCCCGTGTCGGTGCGAAAGAGATTTTCGCCGTAGAAGTCGAAGAACACCCTGCCGACGGTCGATTTGGTGAAGGCAATCCCGCCCTGGTGCCCGGGCGCCGCCCACGAGTACTCCTTGTCGCGGTCGTAGGCCAGCATCGCCCGCAGGAACGGCGCCATGATCCCGTCGGCATAGCGTTCGATCGCTGCGATCGCGCGGCCGGCGATGAAGGCGGCGGTATCCTCGAGCTTCCAGACGAATTCGTCGGCGAGCTGCATCACCTCGACGGTGAGCGAGCGCCTGGCCACACGCCCGGCCATCAGGAACACGGGAACGTGCTCGTTGCTCCGCCGCAGGTCGCGCAACAGCTCGGTCGCGGGGCGATGTGTCCCGGCATCGTCGTGGCCGGTGTTCCAGTCGACGAAGATGCAGTGAATCGCCGCGTCCGAGCCGATGACGGCAATGCCATCATCTGCCGACGCCGATTGGACGACATCGAGCCCGCGTGCGCGCAGCTCCTCGATGATCCCGCCTATCGCACGGCCGCCGGCGGTCCCCGGGTGCAGCACGTCCTCGTCGACCACGAGCACCCGGCGCTTCAGGGGAACATTGGTTCGTCCGATCATTGCCGACCTCTCTTGCCTGTCATCGGAAACGACTATTCCTTGACGCAGTCCACCATCCAGAGCTTCCGGCCTCTGTCATGCTCGAACCGCAGTCCGTGGATGTCGCTTTCGAAACCGGGAAAATGCTCATCGGTGTCCCGCGCGTACTTCAGGTACTCGATGATCGAAGCCGTCTTGAAACGCTCGCCCGGCATGATCAGCGGAATGCCCGGCGGATAAGGGACGAGCATTACCGCCGCAATTCTCGCTTTCAGCTTTTCGATGGCCACCGGCTCCACCCGCCCATGGACGAGATGGTCGTAGGCATCGGCGGGCTTCATCGCCGGCTCGGGAAGCTCCGTGTACATGGCGTTCATCGCGTGCGGGGTGTCGTTCCTGCGATAACTCTCGTGCAGCGCCTGGCACAGATCGCGCAATCCCCAGCCTGCGTAGGCGCGGCCGCCTGCGGCGGCGATGCTGGGCAGCGATTTCGACAATGGCGCATTCCGGTCGTAGTCGGCCTTGAAATCGACCAGGGCGTCGACCATCGTGCTCCACTTGCCGCGCGTGATTCCCAGCGAGAACAGGATCAGGAAGCTGTAGAGGCCGGTCTTCTCCACCACGAGGCCCCGCTCCCACAGGTACTTGGTGACGACGGCCGCCGGGATGCCGGCCTTGCCGAGCTTCGCCCCTTTGTCCATCCCGGGCGTGAGCAGCGTGACCTTGATCGGGTCGAGCATCACGTAGTCTTCCGCCAGGTTCGGAAAGCCATGCCACGCGGCCTTCGGATCGAGCACCCAGTCCGCCGTCCGGGGCGCGGCTTCGAGGTCCAGGCGATCGGGCTGCCAGACCTTGAACCACCAGTCGGCCTTCTTCAGGCCCCTGCCGATCGAGGCCAGCGCGCGCCGGAATCGCATCGCCTCGTCATGCGTCTCGGCGACGATCGAGCGACCGCTCGCGCCGTCCATCATCGCGGAACTCACGTCGAGCGAAGCGATGATTCCGTAGTGCGGGGACGTCGACCCGTGCATCATGAACGCGTCGTTGAAGCGCGAGGTATCGATCTTCTGGGATTCTGATTCCTGGATGTGAATCATCGATGCCTGCGAGAAGGCGGCAAGCAGCTTGTGCGTGGATTGCGTGGCGAACACGATCGGATGCCCGGCGCGCGGATAGCCGCGCGGCACGCCCATTCCGTGGCGGCCGGCGTAGAACTCGTGAAACGCGGCGTAGGCGTACCACGCTTCGTCGAAATGCAGCGCGTCGACGCCGTCCCCGACGGTGGACTTGATCATCTCGGCGTTGTAGCAGAGGCCGTCGTACGTCGAGTTGGTGACGACTGCGATCCGCACCTTCCCCTTGGCGGCGCGCGCGATCGGGCTCGCCGCGACCTTCTTCCTGATCGCGCCGGGCGAGAACTGGTCGAGACCGATCGGACCGATGATGCCGTAGTCGTTCCGCGACGGCATGAAATAGATCGGGGTCGCGCCCGTCATGATCAGCGAATGCAGCAGTGACTTGTGGCAGTTGCGATCGACGATCACCAGGTCGTCGCGTCCGGCCATCGAATGCCAGACGATCTTGTTGGCGGTCGACGTTCCGTTGGTGACGAAGTACGTATGGTCGGACCCGAACACGCGCGCCGCGTATTGTTCGGCCTCCTTGATCGGGCCGGTATGGTCGAGCAAGGAGCCGAGCTCGGGCACCGAGACCGACAGATCCGAGCGCACGGTGTTCTCGCCGAAAAACTCGTGCAGCGCAAAGCCGACCGCTGACTTGGTGAAGCCGATGCCTCCTGCGTGCCCGGGCGTATGCCACGAGTACGCCGATCGCTCGGCGTGCTTGGTCAGCGCCTTGAAGAACGGGGGCAGCAGGTTGTCGAGGTAGTCGGAGGCCGCGCGCATGACCTGCCGCGCGAGGAAGGGCACCGTGTCCTCGTAGAGATAGAGAATGCTGTGGATGTCGCGCAGGGCTTCGACGACGATCGGCGACGCCTCCTCGATGGTCGCCTGCTCGCCGAGGGCGATGATCGGAAGACCCGGTGCGCGTTCGTGCACTTTCTTGAGCAGCGCGATATTGCGCTCGAGCCTTTCCGCGTCCTTCCCGGCCCCCTCGGCGCTGAACAGGATTGCCGCGAGGCCTCGATATGCCCCGGCGATGATCCGCGTGTCGGATGGGTTGTCGACGGCAATCGACTTCCACCCGTTTCGTTCGAGCTCCTGCTGGAGGTGTCGCAGGCGAGTCCCCGCGACGGTCTGGGCAGCAATCTCGCGGTGCGCGATCAGGATGGGAAACTTCGGGCTGAGGTACATCGCGTTGGTCCTTTCCATGCCGCCGGCGCGAATCGGCGCTGAAACCGCGTTCTGCACGATCCCGGGCGCGTCGGTTGCGCGCCCCGCGCCTCACTCGGGCAATGCGCTCTCCCGGTAGAAGGTGGCCGCTTCCGGGTCGAGCTTGCCGAACCACCTTGCGTACACGTCGCCGAATTCCTTGGAACCGAAGAACTGGCTCAAGGTTCGATCGACAAGCAGACGGAAATCGTCGTCATTGCGACCAAGCGCCAGCGCAATCGGCTCGTAAGTGAAGTGGCGGTCGAGGACGATCAGGTCCCGCGCCGACGGGCTGCGCTTCGCGGCATCGAGCAGGATGGCGCGGTCCCCGAAAAGGACGTTGGATTCATGGTCGAGCAGCCGCCGGATACCCGCGTCGTAGCTGTCGACCGGAACGGTCTTGGCGGCGATCTGCAGGGTGTTCGCGCGGCTGGCCAGCCAGCGCTCGCTGGTGGTGCCGGGAATCACCGAGAAGGTCTGCTGTTCGAGGAGCTCGGCGGGCGACCCGCGCCAGAATGGTCCGGCGTCCCGACCTTTGGACAGGGCCTGGCGCAGCCGGTACGAAGAGTCGGCACTGAGCATCGCCCCGATTCCGCCCGGGAAGATCGGGATGGAGAATGCGACTTCCTTTCGCCTCGCCAGGGTCACGGAATCCGCTCCGCACAGCAGGTCGACCTTGCCCTGCTGAACATCGCCGAAGCGACCCTCGAGCGTCACCGGCACCCACTCCGTGGCCAGCGCGGGAAGCCCGAGCGCGGCTTTCACCTGCTCGGCGATCCTGGTGCACAGCGCGACTGAAAAGCCGGCTGCGTTGCCCGATTCGTCCTTGTAGGCGAACGGCCGCGCATCGGTTCGATAGCCGAGCGTGATCTTGCCCGCCTCGCGGATTCGATCCAGGGCGCCGGGCGCTCCTTGCGCTGCCTGCGTGAGCGGCAGCAGCGCCATGGTGAGGAATGCGATCGCGATGATCGCGATCTGAACTCGATGCCCGCGAGGGCTTCCCGATCCTGCGCGCTTCATGTTCTTTCTCCTGTCTACGATGCCGTCCGCCAGCGATCGAGCCTATTTGACCTGCGCGCCCGCAGGCGCCTGCTTTGCCGCAAAGCGGGGCGCAATGAAGCCCCAGATCACGAAGCCGATCCCCATCGCCAGCATGCCGCCGAGCACCGCATCCTTGCCGGAGGCATAGATGGCATAGACGCTGTAGAGCATCGCGACCAGCGCCACGAACGCGTTGCCCTTGTACTTCGCCCCGCCCACCCCCGCGGTCTGCATCATCACCGTCAAGGCGGAGAGCGCCATGATGTAGGGAACCACGTTGGTGACGACGGCGAGGTTCACCAGGGCGCTGAACTGCTCGCTCAGGGTTGGCGAGATCGTGGACAAGGCCAGCAGGGATTGAACGATCCCCATGATGATCATTCCCGTGACCGGCGCGCCCATCCGGTTCACCTTGGCGAAGAAGCCGGGAAACATGCGCTCGTCCGCAGCCGCCTTCCCGGTCTGGGCGATCGTGAACTGCCAGCCGAGCAGCGAACCGAGACACGCGACCACGGCCAGCGCCATGATGACCGAGCCGATGGTCGGATTGAACATCTGGGCGTAGGCGAGGCCGAACGGGCCGGTCGATTTCGCCAGCTCGGCGTTCGGGACGATGCCCTGGATCACCGTGGTTGACAGGATGTAGATGACCGCGGCCCCGAGCGTGCCGAACATGCAGGCAAGCGGGACGTCCCGCTTCGGGTTCTCGACGGCGGCCGAGTTCTGCGCTGCAGATTCCATGCCCAGAAATGCCCACAGCGTCAGCGCGATGCTGGATCCCATGCCTTCTCCCAGGCTGAGCCCCTGCGGGTTCCAGGCCGCCGCGAAGGTATCGGTCTTGAACCAGAACCAGCCGATGACCGAGAGCGCGCCGACCGGAATGATCACTCCCCATACCGTCACCGCTCCGATGCGCCCGGTGATGGAGGGGCCGCCGAAGTTGGCGACCGTGGTGATCCAGAGCAGGGCGATCACCCCGATGCAGGTCGAGATCGGCGTCGACGAGAGCCAGGGAAAGAACGTTGCAAGATAGCCCACCGCGGAGATCGCGATCGCCACGTTGCCGATCGCGAGCGACAGGAAGTAGAGGTAGAACACCGTGAAGTATCCCGACTTCCCGTAGGCGTCCTCGGCGTAGGCCGACATGCCGCCTTCACGCTGATTGAAGAGGCCCGCCTGCGCGAACCCCCAGGCGATGGCCATCGACCCCAGCGCGGTCACGATCCAGGACAACAGGGAAATCGCGCCCACCTTCGCCATGTTCGTCGGCAGCATGATGATCCCTGACCCCATCATGTTGACGGCAACGATGAACGTCAGTTGCATCAGGCTCATTTTCTTCGGCTGCTGCATGGCACTCGCCTCCATCGTTGCTGGTCGCGACGCTTACTCACGGACCACGTAGGTGTGGAACTTGATGCGGCCATCCACCCGCTCCTGGAACACGCCCTGCACTTCATAGTTGAAACCGGGGAAGCGGTTGAACGACTCCTGGAAGGCCAGGAAGTAATCGAGCATGGGCCGCGCCCTGTCGTCCCAGCGCTCGCCGGGGACGACGACGCCGATGCCCGGCGGGTAGATCAGGGCGAGCGTCGCGGAGATGCGCCCCTCGATGCCGTCGAGAGGCACATAGTCGACGTCGTTCGCAACCAGGGCCTCATAGGCATCCTTCGGCGACATCGCGAGTTCCGGGAAGCTCGACGCCCGGAAGCAGAGTCGCTGCAGTTCCTTGACGTTCGCCTTGCGATAGAAGTCGTGCATCTCGTTGCAGACCCGTCGCAGCGTATATCCGGCGTAGCGCTCACCGTGCGCAGTGCAGAGCGTCGGCAGCACCTCGGGCAGCGGCGCGTCGCAATCCCACAGGTTCTTGAACTTGACGAGCTTCGCCAGCAGCGTGTTGAGCTTGCTCTCGTCCTCCGCCGGCGTCATCAGGAAGAGGATGCTGTTGAGATCGCACTTCTCCGGGACGACGCGCTGCTCGCGCAGGTAGTTGGCGACCACCGTGGCGGGGACGCCGAAATCGAGGTAGTTGCCGGTCCCGCGATCGATGCCGGGGGTGAGCAGCGTGAGCTTGTTGGGATCGACCATCGCATAGCCGTCGGCGTAGCCGGCGTAGCCGTGCCATGCGCTCTTCGGACGAAAGCTCCAGCACTGCTGCTCGCGCTTGATCACGTCCGTCGGAAGCTGCTCCCAGGGAACGTCGGTCGCGTCCTTGGCGAACCTCGAGTCGCGCAGCGTCACCTGGTCCGGCACGAACGGATCGAAGAACCACCTCTCCTCGGCGTTGCGTCCGGTGCGTGCATAGTAGTGGCCGAACTCGCGCAGCTTCTTTCGCGTCTCGATGCCGAGCTCGATGCAGCGGTCCCACAGCATCTCGCCCGCCCTGCCCTCGTGCACCTTGGCGTTCACGTCGAGCGAGGCGAAGAGGGGGTAGAAGGGCGACGTGGACGCGTGGATCAGGAACGACTCGTTGAAGCGCTTGTGCTCGATGAAGCGCTTCTGGCTGCGGATATGCTCGTCGCGCTTGTGGATCTGGGAGGCCTGCGAGAAGCCTGCGCCCTGCTTGTGCACCGACTGGGTGGAGAAGAGCCCGGGCATCTCCGGCCCCAGGTTCGTAAGGCGCATCGGACTGTGATCCTCGAACAGCGGATGGAACGCGTTGTAGCCGATCCAAGCTTCATCCCAGAGCACGTACTCGCAAAGGTGGCCGATCTTCTCCAGGACCTTGCGGACGTTGTAGATGGTGCCGTCGTAGGTCGCGAGCTGGATGCAGGCAAGCCGGAAGGGGCGCTCGGCCCGGTGCCGCTGCGGGTCCTTGACGAGCGGGTTCGCACGGATCTTCTCGCGCAGGTACGCCTCGTCCCAGGCGTCCCAATCGACCGCGCCGATCATGCCGAAGGGGTTTCGCGCCGTCGGCAGGAATACGGGGATCGCTCCGGCCTGGACCAGCGCGCCCTGGTGCAGCGACTTGTGGTTGTTGCGGTCGAAGAGCACCAGGTCGCCGCGCCGCAGAACGGCGTTGGTGACCACCTTGTTCGAAGTGCTGGTGCCGTTTAGGACGAAGTAGGTCCTGTCGGCGCCGAACACCTTCGCGGCGTGCCGTTGCGCCTCCACCGCGGGGCCCTCGTGGATCAGCAGATCTCCGAGGTCCACGTCGGCGTTGCACAAGTCATTGCGGAACACGCTCTCCCCGAAGTGCTTGAAGAAGAGCTGCCCTGCCGGGGACTTCCGGTAGAACTGCCCGCCCTGGTGCCCGGGGCAGGCAAATGCGATATTCGCCTCGCCGTCGTAAGCCATGAGCCCGCCGAAGAACGGCGGGAGCAGCCCCCTCCCGTACTTGACCAGGCTCGCCACCACCTGCTTCGCATAGAAGGCGGGGGTCTGCTGGCCGAGATAGATGTAGCCTTCGACCTCACCGAGGCCGCCGACCACGGCGAGGTCGGAGATGCGGTGCGAATCCGCGAGCGCCCACAGCGGTGTCCCGAAGCCGAGGGCGCGGACGGCTTGCGCCATCTTCCGCGCCTGCTCGCGACGCTCCTCGCCGTCGATCAAGGCGATGTACGCACCTATCGAGGCATCCTCGGACACGTCCCGCTCGAAACGGTCGGTCACCTCGATCTCGAAGTTCTCGGCGGCGATGTGCTCGAGGAGCAGCTTGGTCTGCGGGTTGGCCGCGTCGACGATCGCGACCACCCTGAGCATCCTGTGGAACGGGATGGGGATGGTCGGCGACTTCACCGAGCGCGGAATCATCGATCGGCGCTCCTAGCGGACGAAGTCGTACTGGACGCTTATCTGGATCCGCGTGTCGTTGGCGCTGTTGCCGTCGAAAGTCTTGTAGTTGCCGTAGAGCAACTCGGCCCCGACGTTCAGCGACCCCGCCGGATTCCAGATCAGGTTCGCGGAGTAATACTGGCTGTCCTTGAACGACGTCGGCGCCTGGAACGACTTGTTGTTCATGCCGAGGTAGCCGATCACGCCGGTCGAGCGCAGCTTGGACGTCCAGTAGTGCGTGTAGCCCGCGTAACCGCCGAACGCCTCGAGCGCCTGCAGGTTGCCGCCGGGATCGACGGCGGCGTCGAGACCCGACCCCGTGATGTCCGAGACGTAGCGCGCGATGCCCTTGCCCCATACGCCTCCGGCAACGAGGTAATCGTCGCCCATCGTCTTGAGGCTGCCCGCGACGTTGAGGCCGTAGCCGTCGGTGGTGTCGCTCAGTCCCGTGCCGCTACGCCAGCCGAGGCGGCGCCATATGCCCGCGGCCTGGACATGCCCGGCTTCGGCTTCGTAACGCGCCCGCAGGGTGAGATCGGGGAAAGTCGACTTGCCGGCGCCGATCGGCGCAGTGACCTCAGCCGACGGGGCTTCCGCCGAGAAGCTGAAGTTCGTGTTCCTTCCCGCTTTCCAGGTGTATCGGGCTTGCCCGAGCAACAGGTAGGGCGCCGCCCCCGGACCCTCGAAATCGAGCGTGTCGGGCAGCGCGTCGTTGTCCATGAACGCGCTGAAACTGTAGCCGGCTCCGAAATTCTCCAGCTGGCCGAACGCATGCCGCAGCCGGAACTGGTAGCTCCCCGGATCGAAACCGAAGCTCGCGTTGCCGAACCAGTCGCCCTCGAAGAACAGGCGCGCCGGTCCCGCTTCGGTTTCGCGTCTCATGTCGACATTCAGGCGCGTCTGCTTCGCGTGCACGGTGAACTGCGAGCCGCGCTGCGTGTCGGGACCGGAAGTCGGAATCGCCGACGTCACGAAGTAGTCGTAACTGCTGATCGGCTTCGTGTCGTAGATGAAATCGACCTTGGTGTAGCCGCCGAACTTGACCATCGTTTCCGTGCCCGGAATCTTGAAGAAGCCCTTCAGCGAGGGATCGATCGGCGCATTGTCGACCCGCTGGGCCGCGCCTTCGTTGTCGTTCAGGGTCGCGGGCGGGATGTACGGCGCTGCGGCGGATGCCGGCAGCGGCTGGACGGTCGCGATGGGCGCCTTTGCTTCCCCGGGCGTCGCAGCCGCAGGCGCGGCCGCGGGGGCCGCCGCCTTCTCCGCCTCGAGTGCCTCGACGCGCGCTTCGAGCTTCTTGATGGTCGCCTTCAAGTCGCCGAGCTCATCCGCGCGGGCGCGCGGCGTGGGCGCGAGCACGAATGCGGTCAGCACGATCAGGGTGGCGACGGACAGCGAGCGGTGTCCGTTCTTTCCTCCCTCGAGCCAATTCCGCCTGGCGGCGGCAGACGATTGTCGACGCGATACCCGCTCGTGATCGAAAGTGCGCATCTGAGTGCCTCCCCACCGGATTGCCTTCACCACGTCGGCACATGGTGAGCGCGGGAAAGCCTCGCTGTCTTTGCCTTTCTCGACAGCCTTTTCGCCCGAACGGCAGCCCGGGGAGTCCGCATGGCCCGGGGCCACTTAGCCGGCCGTGGACTACGCGTTGCGTCTGCGCAGCTTGCGGTTTCTCAACACGCACAACAGGTCGGCCGCGACATGTGCGGCGGCGAGCGCGGTGATCTCGCTTTGGTCATAGGCCGGCGCGACCTCGACGATGTCCATGCCGACCAGGTTCACCGGCTCCAGGCCGCGAACGATCTGAAGCGCCTGCGCGGTGGTCAGCCCGCCGGGGACGGGCGTTCCGGTGCCCGGCGCATAGGCCGGATCAAGGCAATCGATGTCGAATGTCAGATAGGTGGGTCGGTCCCCCACGCGGTCGAGAATGCGTTGCAGCGCAGCCGCAGCCCCCTGCGCGTGAACCCAGGGCGCGTCCACCACGTCCATTCCCATCCAGTCGTCGTTCCAGGTGCGAATGCCGAGTTGCGCCGAGTGCCCTGGATCGACGAGCCCTTCCTTGATCGCGCGGCAGATCATGGTTCCATGATTGAGGGTATCCGGTCCCGCATCCGGCCAGGTGTCGCAATGGGCGTCGAAATGGATGAGGCTCAGCGGCCGGCCGAATTTCTCGGCATGGGCCCTGAGAAGGGGATAGGTGACGTAGTGGTCGCCGCCGAAGGTAAGCATCGTGGCCCCGCTGCCCAGAATCGAGCGCGCATGCTCGACGATCGTTGCCGTGATCGTCGCCGGATCGTTGACATCGAGCCAGCAGTCCCCGAAATCGATCGCCGCCAGTTCTTCGAACGGATCGAAGCCCCATGGGAACGGCTTGAGCTCCGCGAGCTGGACGCTGGCGGCGCGAATGGCCGCCGGACCGAAACGGGCGCCCGCGCGAAAGGTCACCGCCAGGTCGAGCGGAATACCGCTGACAGCCACGTCGACACCGGTCAAGTCGCGGGTGTACTTGCGGCGCATGAAGCTCAGGACCCCGGCGAAGGTATTTTCCACGCTGCTGCCGTGGAGGCCATCGCGCCGGATGGCGCCGTCACCGTGAATTGGGGTGCTCATTTCGCCAATGCTCCCATGCCGATGGACCCGCGCTCGGAACCGTTGCGGTTGTCGCCCCGCGCCCGACGCATGGACCGCCCTTCGCCTGCGGCTGGCCGACGATGCGGGTCATGGCGTTCCGCCGCGAGACGCCCGGATGACCCACCGCACCGCGACATAGGCGATCTCTATCGTCACCCACACGGCGAGGGGAATGGCGACTGCGGCGATGACGAAGCTCTTGGTCTTGACGTCGAAAGCGGCAGCAGACCAGCGTTCGTAGGCGACGACGCCAAGCGCGCCCGCAATCCACGCCGCAACAAGAATCAGGCCCATTCGCCGCCATCCGTTCATAACCGTGCCAGCCATCGATGCTCCCCCTCTGCGTTGGGATTCGGGCCATTTCACCGGGCTCGCGTCGGGTGGCCGATCGGTGGCGCCGCACCCACGTTTCGAGAACCCACTTATGATCCGTTGCGCCAGACGATGTTCATTGTCGCCGAAACGCACGGTTCGCGGGTTGACCCAGCGCAACCTCCGGCTGACATGTCGACGTCACATCATGCCGAATGCCTGCAATTGAAGCTCGATCGCCGGCTCGCGTTGCGAGGGCCTTGCAGCACCGCGCCCGACGGTATCGGACCTGCGCCGGTCGCACTTCCCGCCCGGCACTGCGCGACGAGCGGTTGCCCGTACGGTGGCTTTCGTTCGGACCTCTGCATCGATCGCTTGAAACTCGTTCCCTCTCGGCGTACTCTGAATTCACGTGCGGCAGGAGTCGTGAATCGGTGCTCGCGATGTCGGCCTTGGTCGCGTGTGTCGGATCTGGTGGGGGACGCGCTCCGCAAGCCGATGCCCCCGAGGTCACTACCGCGAGGTCGCGCCGATGCTGCAGAAACCAGTGACCCGAGGAGGCCCTCTATCGATGACCCTTGCTACAGATCGACCCCGACGCCGGTAAATTCAGGCCGGCCGACGTTGCAGTGATGCAACGTGACGAGGCCACAGCGATGTGGCGATTCTGTGAAGCCCCGCGCTCATCGTGGGGCTTTGCGTCATTGGTTCCCCGTTGGTTGCCCGTTGGTTCCCCATCGGTTCCCGAGTCCGCCGCGGCTCGACGGTTTCGCAGTCCCCTGCAGCGCCGCGGTCGTGGATCAGACACCTCATGCCTGCCCGGATCCTGTCACGGGCAGCGTTCCTGTCGACCCTCGCTGGCGGTCTGCTTGGGCTCCGGTTCCGTCGCTGGATGCATTTCATCCTCAGCTTCACCGCGGGCGTGCTTCTCGGCGTCGTCAGCTTCGATCTCCTGCCCGAGATGTTCGGCCTGGCGCGCAAGCTCGGGGCAGACGCAATCGGAGGACTGATCGCGCTGGTGCTGGGGGTCGCCGTCGCCATCGCCGTGATCATGGTGGTCGGCGATATCCTCGAGCCATGCGTCCTCGCGCCGCCATTGCCCCAGGTCTTGGGCGACCACCGGCGACGGCTCGGTCACTCGCGGGCCTTTCGCCGCAGGATCTCGGCGCGAAGATCGCTGAACTGCTTCCGGGTCTCGGTCTTCAGCATGGCGATCCCGATCACCGGCGGGATCCAGCGATCCGGGATGAAGCGTGCGTGATTGACGATCCGTGTCGCCCCGTCTTCCGTCATGAGGCGGGTCGTGAACGTCGACGCCTTCATGTCGCCGCCGACCAGCCTGGAGCGAATCTCTCGCAGTGGGATCAATTCGATCTCGCGCACGCTGTGGAATTCGAGCGCGAGGAAGCCGACCCGATATCTGCTCGTCTGCGCCACCAGGAGGCTTTCATTCGACCAGCTGAGGACCTCGCTCCTGGTCACGCTCGAAACAAAGCGCGCCATGTGGTCGTAATCGGTCAGTACGTCCCACGCCTCCCGCGGCGCAGCCTGGACGACCAGGTTCACGTCGACGACGATCGCCTCCCCGTCGCGCTGGACGTCGACGGCAATGTCCGGTGGCTCGGGCGAGGCCGCGGCTGCCGCCGGCAGCGGGAGCGCCGCCCATAGGGCGAGCAGCAACGCACCCGCGGACGGGCGCCGCAAGCATGGCGACAGCGCCGGCGGCAACGAAGACATCCTACAGCTCGCCGTCGAGCGGCAGCAGCGAAAGCAGGTCGACCTTCAGGCGCCGCCAGGCACTGCCCGCGGGCTCCGTTTCGTACTCGACGGCCTTGCCGCCTTCCTCGGTGCGCCAGACGAGCCGGGGCAGGCCTCCTGCGGGGTCGGAGCGCAGCGCGACGTGGTAGCTGTTGGCTGGCGAGGTGATGGATGCGAAGCGTGCGGCAGTTTCCCGCGCCAGCTCGGGGCTGTCGATGATCAGTCCGATCTCCGTGTTGAGGTGCCGCGAGCGCTCGTCGAAGTTCATCGAGCCCACATACAGTCTCTCGCGGTCGAACACGAACAGCTTCGCGTGCAATGCGTAATTGCCGTAGCGGGCTGCCGCCCTCGTCTCGCCGCTGCCACGGGCGTCTCCGAGCTGCGCACGGACCTCGTAAAGCTCCACCCCGTCGTCGAGCAGAGGCCGACGATAGTGTATGTATCCGGATTGAGCGATCAACTCCGGTGTCGATTCGAGGGAGTTGGTCAGGACGCGGACCCGGACTCCGCGCTCCCGGAGCTCGGCAAGGAGCCGCATTCCTGCAGGTCCCGGCACGAAGAAGGGGGTGACGATGATCAATTCCGTTTGCGTCGCCCTCGCCGCGTCGGCGACTGCGCGATGCATCAGGCTGCCCACCGTCTCCCCCTGTTCGATGCGCCGCTTGTCGGGACTGTCGCAAACGACCTCTGCATGCGCCCAGACCAGCGGCAGCCTGCCCGAGAGCATTCCCGCGAGCGGCTCGCCGGTCGCAATCCGGCGTGCATACTCGATTCCATCCGCCTTCAAGGCCTTGCGATGCGCGTCCAGGGTGACGCGATAGGCGCTCAGCGCCGCATCGGTGGGCCGTTCGCCCGGAAGTGCCGCGATCGGGATGGCGAGTGCACTGTTCCAGTATTCGTCGAACGACGCCGAGAGCTCCCTGACGATCGGTCCCGCGGCGAAGACATCGTCATCGCCGAACTGCGCTTTCGGGTCGACCTGGAAATACCGATCGCCGATGTTGCGGCCGCCGACCAGTGCCATGGCGTTGTCGACGACCATCAGCTTGTTGTGCATCCGATAATCGAGTCTGGCGGCGTCGAAAGCGAAATTGAGGTCGCGGAACAGCGGAACGTGGCCTCGATAGGTGAACGGATTGAAGATCCTGATGTGGATGTTCGGATGTGCGCCCAACGCTGCGAGCTGGTCATCCGCTTCGCGAGTTTCCGCGTCGTCGATCAACAACCTCACGCGAACCCCGCGGTCGGCGGCACGCAACAGCGCATCGGCCAGCAATTGCCCGGTCTCGTCCTGACGGAATATGAAGTACTCGAGATCGAGGGTTCGCGCGGCAGCGTCGATCATTTGCGCCCGCACGAGAAAACCGTCCACCCCGACCGAGAGCAGGCGAAACGCCGAATTGCCGTCGTGCCCGCGCGCCGCGTTCTCGAATCGACGCCCGAGCCGCGTTTGCTCCGGATGCGCCAGTGCCGAGGAAGACGCCTTGGGATAGTCCGCTCCGGGCGGCAGCGAAGCGCATCCGGCAGCGATCAGTGCGGACAGGCCGAGCGGAAGGACGCGCAGGACACGGGCAAGCAGGGGCATGTTCGGGTCCTCGGCGCCGCGCCGCGCGACCTCCTCCGGTCGGGTCCGAGCCAGCGCACCTCAGTGTCACGTCGAGTGCAACCAGGTGTTGGGAGATGCCCATCCGACGAGCCTGCATGCGTCATGCCGCGGTCGGCGGCGGGCGCCCCTCGCCGCCGCCGCCGACCCCTGCGCCACTAGCGGTCCTTTTCCACCCTGAGGTCGCTCGAGACCGATCTCACCCCTTCCGTATTGCGGGCGATGGTGACGGCCTTGTTCGCCTCCTCGCGACTGCTCACCGTGCCGCTCAACGAGACGACGCCACTGGCATCCGTATCGACCTTGATGTTCTTGAGGCTGTCGAGATGTTCGGCTGCCATCTTGGCCTTGATCTTCGTCGTGATAACCGAGTCCTTGACGTAGGCGGACGGGTGCCCGCGATCCATGTCACCAGTATCCGCAGCGTGGGCGGCGATGGGGACCAGGGCTGCTCCGATTACGAAACATGCATTCGCAAACTTGCGCTTCATGATCATTACCTCCCGAGTCGAGACTACGGTTGGCATCGTAGCGCCCGAGCGCACGGTGGTACGTCGGTGATGACCGCATTTGCGCGTAGGACGGACGGCCGAATGAACGTAGGCACCGATGCCGTGCTGGCAGCGGCTGCATCCCGCGATCGGTTGTAGGACCCGACGTACGCTGCTATCGGACGTCTTCCGATCGCGTACGGGCACTGTCGGGCGCAATGTTCCCGCAGTACGACTGCGAT
Source organism: Casimicrobiaceae bacterium (assembly GCA_035470905.1). Classification (GTDB taxonomy): domain Bacteria; phylum Pseudomonadota; class Gammaproteobacteria; order Burkholderiales; family Casimicrobiaceae; genus VBCG01. The sequence goes on along the minus strand of DATIQL010000037.1, from coordinate 22,079 downwards.
GCGGCGCGGCAGTGGCCGTGCCGACATCCGATCGGGAGCGATAACCTTCGGGAGGGGCATCATGCTGTATTACGCGCTTGTGTTTTTCGTGGTCGCCATCATCGCCGCGCTTTTCGGGTTCGGCGGCATCGCCGCGGGCGCCGTGGAAATCGCGAAGATCCTGTTCTTCGTATTCCTGGTGCTTTTCGTCGTCTCGCTCGTGATTGGACTGCTGCGTCGGATTCCGTAACCCTCCGATCGGCGGCAAGGCACTGGCGTGCGCCTTACCCTGCTCGAGTTGACCTGCGTCGTCGTCATCGAGGTGGCGGCAATTCGCGGGCAACCGGACGCGGCATGCAGATCCCCGTCCTGCGCGAGGCGGATGGGTACACCTTGGCCCTCGGCCATGACTCAGGCGCCTGCCCGGTATCCCTGGGCGCTCTCGAGCAGCGTGCCGGAGGCCGGTCGCGGGAAGCAGCGCCATCTCGCCGGCGGACGGTCGGCGGGAGCGACACTGACTTCCGAATCTCGCCTCAGGTGAGCGGGATTCGCTGTCCTGGAGGCATCGGGACGGCCGCCGGCTGGCCTCTGCGGTGCATCGCGGGCCTCAGAACGCGTCATCCCAAGATCGCGACAGCCGTATCGCCGCGGAGATCAGTCCCACCATGCTGTACGTTTGCACGAAGTTGCCCCACGCCTCGCCGGTCATCGGATCCAGGTGCTCGGCGAGAAGTCCGTGACGGTTCCGGCATGCAAGCAGGCGTTCGAACAGCGTGCGCGCCTCCTGGCGACGACCGATCGCCGCAAGTGCATTGACCAGCCAGAACGTGCACACGACGAAGGCATGCTCCGGATGGCCGAAGTCGTCCCGCTCGACATAGCGGAAGATGAAGTCTCCGCGCTTCAGGTTGCGCTCAATCGCGTGCACGGTCGCGACGAACCGTGGGTCACCCGCATTGACGAAATTCAGTTCCGGAAGCAGAAGCAGGCTTGCATCGAGCTCGTCCCGGCCCACGGCGCCGACGTAGCTCTGGAGCCTGTCGCTCCAGCAGTTTGTCGTTACGAACGTCCGGATCCGCTCCGCATTCTCCCGCCAGACGCGCGATCTGTCCTCGAGCCCCAGATGCCGCGCGATCCGCGACAGACGGTCGCAAGCGGCCCAGCACATCACGCTCGAGAAGGTGTGCGTGGCCGATTCATTGCGACGTTCCCATATTCCGGCGTCGGGTCGCTCGTGCGCGGCAAGGGCATTCAGGCCGAGCGGCTCGAGGCGCTGGAAGAGCGATGCATCACCGCGTCGCGTCAAGCGCTGATCGAAGAAGACGTGCGTCGCCGCCAGGACCGCCGCGCCGTACACGTCGTTCTGGGTCTGCCGATAGGCATCGTTGCCGACGCGCACCGGCCCTATCCCCCGATACCCGCTCAAGGCGTCTTCGACGCGTTCAGTAAGCGCCGCCTCGCCATTGATCGCGTAGACGGGCTGAATCGGGCCCCCGCCGGCGCCGGCCGCGATCTCGACCAGATAGCGCAGATAGCCCTCCATCGTGCCGGTTGCGCCGAGCCGGTTGAGCGCGTTCACGACAAAATACGCGTCGCGCAGCCAGCAGTAGCGGTAATCCCAGTTCCTCCCGGAGCCCGGCGCCTCGGGTACCGACGTGGTCATCGCTGCAATGATCGCACCGGTATCGTCGAACGCGTTGAGCTTCAGCGTGATGGCTGCGCGGATGACTTCCTCCTGCCACTCGAATGGAATGGCGAGGCCGCGAACCCATTCGCGCCAGTAGGCGATCGTCGCCTCGATGAAATGTCGGCCAAGATCGCGCAGATCGGCGGTGACCGACTCGTCGGCACCCAGCAGCAGGGTGACGGCGTCCTCGACGAAGAATGGGCGCTCCTGCACGACAGCCGTGAGCGAAGCATCGGTCGTGAGTCTCAGCGTGAGCTGCGGCCCGACGAAGCGGATGTCATGACTCCCGAGCGTTACCGCAGGCGGGCTCTTTCCATAGGCACACAGGGGCCGCAACCTCACCAAAACGCGCGGGGCCCCGGTGATGCGCCGGATCCTGCGGAGTATGGTCATCGGCTGGAACAGCCGTCCGAACTGCGCGAACCGCGGCGCACAGTCGACGATTTCGACCTCGCCCCCGCTTCGATCGCACAATCGCGTGACCAGCACGGCTGTATTCGCGACGTACGACTGCTCAGCGTGGACCCGGTCCACCAGGTCGATCGCCCAGATCCCGCGCACGTCGTCGCTCCGGTTTCCGTCGAGAAGCGCACAGAAACAGGGGTCGCCGTCGAACTGCGGGAAGCATCCCCAGACGATGGACGCATCGGCGTCGATCAACGCGCCGATCCGTCCATTGCCGATCAACGCCAGGTTGAGCGAGTTCACCGCGACGCCGCGGCCTTCGCCCCTGTCGCAGCAGCCGGCGCGAGCGCGCACACCCAGGCGTGGACGGCTACGATGCCGGGCAAGCGGTAGCGCGCGAGGCTTGCTCCCTGCCCCACCTTGATCGACCAGCCTGCCAGCTCCTCGACAACGGTAAAACCATGCTCATCGCTTGCATCGTCGCCGAGGAAGACAGGGCGGCGTCCCCTGAAGGGGGCCTCGCACATGAATTCCCGGATGGCCTGCCCTTTGTCGCAGCCGCCAGGACGGAGTTCGACCAGCATCTTCCCCGACTCGACGACGTATGCATCGGCCCCGGTCGTCGCGAGAACCGTCTTCACGGCGCGATGGACATAGGGTCCCATCGTGGGCGCGCCGCGGTAGTGCAGCGCCAGCGTCGCGCCTTTGTCTTCGAGCCAGACTCCATCGACCCGCGTCGCAATGCCCCGCAGCCGGTCGCGCACCCGACTCGACGGTGCGAGCGGCGGCGCACGGAGATGCAGGCGACCCGTGGCGTCGCGCCGCTCGCAACCATGCTGCCCGGCGAGCGGCAGGCGCCCGTTCGGAAACAGGCGATCGGCGTCCGCGACGGTCCGCCCCGTGATCAGCGCCAGGGCGCCGCCGAGCCGGTCGGCGAGTCGCAGCAGACTGTCACGGAATCCCGCGTCGATGCGAACCTCATGCGGCTCCGGAGCGAAATCGGCGAGCGTTCCGTCGATGTCGAGAAACAGCGCCGCGTCGGGCCCAAGCGGCGGTGGAGAGGCACCTCCGGCACGAGCGCGCTCCCCTCGGGTCCCCTGCGAATCGCTCATATGCGGATGCCGGCGCCGGGGCGAGCGAGGCGGCTGCGCTGGCGCACCGCCGCTGCATCGAGCAGCATCCGACCGGCCCAGCGATAGACGTTGGAGCTGCGCACGAGCTCGCGCAGGATCGCCATGCGGTCCCGCTGCTCGTCGACGGGCATCGTCAGCGCGCGATGCAGGGCGGCAGCGCACTCGACGGCGTCGTAGGGATTGACGATCAACGCCTCGAGCAGCTCGCGCGAAGCGCCGGTGAACTCCGACAGCACGAGGACACCGGTCGCGTCGTCGCGTGCCGCGACGAATTCCTTGGCCACCAGATTCATTCCATCATGCAGGCTGCTCACGAAGCACACGTCGGCAGCGCGCAGGTAGTCGTACACCGCTGCGGGCTCGTGGTGCTCGATGAGCAGGAGCAATGGCGGAACTCTTGCATCGGCATGGCGAGCATTGATGTCGGCTGCAAGGCGGCGAACCCGCTCAGCGTAGTCGCGGTACTCCTCTATCGATGACCGCGAGGGCGCCGCAATCTGGACGAATGTGAAGCGACCGGCCCACCGCGGATGAGCTTCCAGCAGTTGGGCCACGGCATGGAAGCGCTCCTCGATGCCCTTGGTGTAGTCGAGCCGGTCCACACCGATCCCGAGCAAGTGCTTCGCAGGCATGCCATGTCGTGCGCGCACCTCGCTCCGCACGTCGGCCATCGGCCTGGCGTTGGCGAGAGGCTCGGGCGGCCACTCGATGGAGATCGGATAATGCCGCACGAGCGTCTGCAATCCGCGACATGTGACCGAAAAGCTGTCGCGGGCGACTCGCGCCTCGACGAGCCGATCGACAGTGTCCAGGAAGTTATTGCAGTGGTACTGGGTTTGGAACCCGAGAATGCTGCTTCCGAGAATCCCGTCCACCAGCTCGAGCCGCCATGGGCAGATGGCGAACGTTTCCGGATTCGGCCAGGGAATGTGCCAGAACGTGATGACCGTGGCACGTGGAAGCCGCTGCCGAAGCATGCGCGGCAGCAACGCGAAGTGATAATCCTGAACGAGGACAATCGGATCGGGCCGGTGCGCCTCCCTCGCGACAGCATCGCAGAAGCGGGCATTGATCCGCAGGTAGTGCCGCCAGTCGGAATCCCGAAACACCGGCCTCACGTGCGCGTTGTGACATAGCGGCCACAGGGCCTCATTGGCAACTCCGCTGTAGTAACCCTGCTCCTCCTCGGGTGTCATCCAGACGCGCCGGATCCGATACAGGGGCTTGTCGGGGGGCACTTCGACGCAGTCACGGCGGTCGACGGTCTCGCGATCCGCGCTTCCGCTGCCATGGGCGATCCACGTTCCCGCGCACGCTCGCATCACCGGCTCGACGGCCGTGACCAGGCCGCTTGCAGGGCGTTGTACGCGCGGGCCGTCCGGCGTGTCGATGTGAATGTACGGCTCGCGGTTCGATACGACGACGATGTCGCTGTCATCGAACGCGTCGCGCAATACGCCCCGCAGCCGTTCGTGGGTCCACTCTCTCCGCCCGCCGCCGGCCGGCGTCATCGGGCGCGGGACCTTGGGGGTCAGCCGATCCAGCAGTTGACGGCCCTGCACAAACTCGAGTGTGGGCATGAGCAAGGGTGCTGCCGCCTGCCTCGTGACGCAGGTACGATCCAGCGCAGCGCACGGCCAGGGGCCAGCAGCGAGGAATCCGACGTGATCGAGTATCGCCGACGCGAGCGGCACGCGCGGTCAGAATATGTCCGGTCCGACTGTAGGACAACGCCGGAAAATTCCGGAGGGACCACCCATCGAGATCTCCGGCCGAAGCATCCGGCCGAGGGAAATGGGTCGCTATCTGCGCCGCATCATTTGCCCTCGTCCGTCCCCTCGCCCTTGGCTGGAGGCGAACTCGCCGGAGCGGTGTTCGGTGCCATAGGTGACGTGGACGGCGCTGGCAGCGCATTGGCCGGGGCCGCCGGCGGCGCGGAGGGCTTGCTTTCGGACGTGGGCGCTTCGGTTCCCGACTCGCCGGCCGAAGGCGCCGGGCTTGCCGATGACGGCGTCGTTGGCGCCGCAGACGATGAGTTCGATGGCGAGGGAGCAATCACCGGTGGCGCATTACCCGACGTCGACGGGGGTGTTTCGCGCTGACAGCCCGCGGCGCCGAGCAGAAACCCGGTGCAAACCAGTACGAGCAAAGGGTATCTCATGATCACCTCCGTTTAGGTGCCCATCACCTGTTGACAGCACCGGCCGGCGGCGAGTTCATGGGGATCGACGTCGCGCGCCCCGTCCTGAATGCGCTCGCCCGCGGACGGCCCGAACACACCCGGGAGCAACAGCCACCTTCGGGCCGGGCGCCGGAGCGCGGTGTGGCTGGGGCAATTCGACACGGCAGACACGAGAGGCGCAGAATGTGCCGTCGTGCTCACACGACGGCACGCATAACCGGGGAGGAACCACCGATGGCAAAATATTTGATCAAGGCGAATTACACCGCTGAAGGAGCCAAGGGATTCGCCCACGAGGGGGGCAGCGCGCGCCGCGCTGCTATCGAGAAAATGCTTGCAAGCGTAGGCGGGCGCCTCGATGCGTTCTACTATGCATTCGGTGACACCGACCTGTACGTCATCGCCGATCTGCCGGATCATTCGGCGGCTGCGGCGGTGGCCCTCACGGTCGCGCAGTCAGGAAAGGCGTCGACGACCACCACCGTGCTGCTGACGCCCGAAGAGATGGACGCTGCATCCAAGAAGACGGTCGCCTATCGGCCGCCGGGTGGCTAGTTCGGGGCACCGACCTCCCGCCGAGACCTCCTGCCGACGGCCAGGTGGTTCGGCGGGAGCGCGGCATTTCGGCATCGCACGGCGTGCCGACAATGCAACGACGTTACTGACTCACTCCTGCATCGCCTCGCGCTCCATCGCCTGTTCGGCCACCAGGCTGTCGGCGTCGCGATAGATCGAGGCGACGGCAACTACGCGGCCATTGCGCCTGTATCGCAGCACGCAGTCGCGGGCCGAGATATCGCCGTCGAGCGCAATCTCGTCCCACGTCTCGGCGTGGCCCACGTAGTTGATCGGGACGTCGTAGTGCTGGCTCCAGAAGAACGGCACGGCGTCGAATTTCTCGCGGCCGCCGAGCATGTTGAGCGCGGCAGTCTGGCCCTGGCGCTGTGCGACAACCCAGTGTTCCACCCGGATCGCCGCACCGCTGTGCGGGTCGGGCCACCGGGCGATGTCACCCGCCGCGAAGATCCCGGGTGCGCTCGTCTCCAGATATTCGTCGACCGTGACGCCGCGGTCGATGGCAAGGCCGGCCTTCTCGGCCAGCGCCAGTCGCGGCCGCACGCCGACGCCGACGACGACCAAGTCCGCATCGATCGAGCCGCCACTCTTCAGTGTGACTTTGCGCGCGTCGATCGCCGTCGCCGTGTCCTCCAGGTGGAAGATCACTCCGTGCTCTTCGTGCAGGCTGCGCACGAAGTCCCCCATCTGCGGGCCGAGCACGCGCTCCATCGGCCGCTTCTCCGGTGCCACGACGTGCACCTCGATGCCGCGCGCGCGCAGCGAGGCGGCGACCTCGAGGCCGATGAAACTCGCCCCCATCACGACCGCGCGCCGTGCCGTTGCCGCCCGGGCGATGATCGCGCGGCAGTCACCGAGCGTTCGCAGGGTGTATGCGTGCGGCAGATCCATGCCCGCGAGCGGCAATCGCACCGGCTCGGCGCCGGTCGCGAGCAGCAGCCGGTCGTAGGCGACCTTGCTGCCATCGTCGAGAACGACCTCGCGCGCGCGTACGTCGATGTTGGCGACGGTCGTCTTCAAGCGCAGATCGATGTCCTGTTCGGTATAGAAGCTGTCGCCACGAAGCGGGACCCAGTCCTCAGGTGCGTTGCCGGCCAGGTAGTCCTTGGAAAGGTTCGGCCTGTCCACCGGTGGCGCATCGTCGTCGCTCAACATCACGATGGCGCCATCGAACCGCCGGCGACGCAGCATTTCCGCGGCCGCGAAACCGGCCGAACCGCCCCCGATGATCACGACCTTCTGCGGCCATCCGGCCGCGGGTGCGACCCGGGTGCCCGGTACCGGCGCCGCTTTATCCTTCACGTACACCTTGCCGTCGCGCACATCGGTCGACCAGCAGGAGACCGGGCCGAGCGCCGGTGCCCGCACCGCTTCCCCGGTCCGCAGGCTGAAGCAGGCGTGGTGCCACGGGCAGCGCACGGTGTCGTGGACCATCAGCCATTCCGCGAGCGGGCCGTTGTAGTGGGTACAGGTGGCGCCGATCGCGAAGAACTCGTTGCCGAGGCGCGCGAGCAGGACGGCGTCGTCGCCGACGTGCCCTGCCAGCATCTTTCCATCGGCAAGGGTGTCGATGGCCACACCCAGCTTCAGGTCGGGACCGGCTGCTGGCGATTGGGGCGTGCTCATATCGATCTCCGGTTGGCAGACATCGCGGAACCTGCCGGCCCGGAACGCGGCGTTGCCGGTTCGTCAGGTGCGAAGCGGATGCCTGTAGGCACTGCGAGCGCAGGCGTCATGCTACTGCCGATCGAGGGCCAACAGGCGTGCCTGTTATGCTTTCACGACAAGGGGACGGCATTCTCCGCCAACCGCACCCCAGGTGCCGATGATGCCTGCGTCGCGACCGGCCATGCCGGCACTGCCCTCGGCGCGCTGCTGCGCCGGGCTGTCGAATCGCGTGATCTCGTACGCCGTCTGCACCGTCACCGTCGTACGCTGATGGGCGCCCATGCTGGCCATCGACATTCCCGGTTTCGCGGACCTGCGCCTCGAGCATCTGGTCCTGGACTTCAACGGGACGCTCGCGGTGGACGGCAGGCTGCTGCGGGGCGTGGCGCCAGTCCTGCGTGAGCTCTCCGCTGCGCTGCAGATCCATGTGCACACCGCCGACACGTTTGGCCAAGCAGCCGAAGAGCTCGCCGGCCTGCCGCTGCGGCTGGTCGTCATCCGGAGCGCCAACCAGGCCGAGATGAAGCTCGAGCTCGTTCGCAGGCTCGACGTGAGCCGTGTGGCGGCGATCGGGAACGGTCGAAACGACCGGATGATGCTGGAGGCGGTCGCCCTGGGCATCGCGGTCATGCAGCACGAGGGTGCTGCGCAGACGACACTTGGCCATGCCGACGTCGTCACACCGGGCATCCTGGAAGCGCTGGGACTCCTGCAGCATCCGCTGCGGCTTGCGGCGACGCTGCGGGCATGAGCGCGTCCGTTGTCAGTCGACCTTGACGTGGGCCGCCGCGGCCACCCGTTTCCACTTCGCGATGTCGCCGTGGATGATGGCCGCGAACTCCTCCGGGGTGTTGGCCACGGGCTCTCCACCCAGCGCGGTGATGCGCTTGCGGATATCCGGGAGCTGAACGATGCGCGCGACCTCCGCCTGCGCTTTGTGGACGATCTCCTTCGGCGTCCCGGCGGGGGCGAGCAATCCGAACCAGGCAATGGTCTCGTAGCCCTTCAATCCCGACTCGTCCAGGGTGGGCACGTCCGGCAGCTCGGGCGAGCGTTTCAGCGAGGTGACCGCGAGTGCCTTGACCTGTCCGCTCTTGATGAACGGGATCACCGGGGGCAGATTGCCGAGGAACATCGCGATCCGGCCCGCGATGAGGTCGGTGAGCGCGGGCGTGGCCCCCTTGTACGGAACGTGAGTGATCTTGACGTTGGCCATCATCTTGAAGAGCTCGGATGACATATGGGCGGAGCTGCCGTTCCCGCCGGAACCGTAGTTGTACTTGCCCGGATTCGCCTTCAGCAGGGCAATGAACTGCTGCACCGTGCTCACGCCAAGCGATGGGCTGACGACCAGCACGTTCGGCGCGCGCATGATCTGCGTGATCGGCGCGAAATCCCGCTCGGTGTCGAACGGCAGGTTGGAGTAGACGGCGGCATTGATTCCATGCGATCCGGCGTTGCCCATGATCCAGGTATAGCCATCGGGCGCGGCCTTGGCTGCCATCTCGCTGCCAATCCGTCCGCCGGCGCCCGGCCTGTTCTCGATCACCACGGGCTGCCCCCAAGCCTCCGACAGCTTCTCCCCGATCGCGCGTGCCATCAGGTCCGATCCGTCGCCCGGCGGGCTGGGGACGATGATGTGAATGGGCTTGTCGGGAAATCCCGCTGCATTCGCAGCGGGTGCTGCCAGCGTCAGCAGAATCGTTGCCAGGACAAAGGCGGTCAGCTTCATGCAGTATCCTCGGGATTGGTGAAGAACAAGGCCGGCTCGATCACGCGTCCAGCAGCGTTTCGATGCCGGGCGGAACCACCTGGAATGGGTGCGCCGCGAGCAAGGGCACATTCATCTCGATGCCGGCGCCGATCGCCGTCGGCACCTCGAGCGCGCTGTCCCGGACTTCGCTGCGCGAGCCCACGATCAGGTCGTGGAACAGAGGGCTTTCGTCGAACTGCATCTCCAGCATCTGGCATTCCGGCGCAACGGCGGCGACATGCAGGCTCTGATGATGGCAAATGGGCCCGGTGGGATTGTGCGGGGAGAACGCGACCTGGGACTCGGCGCATCTTTGGGCGATCGAAAGCATCTCCCAGGGGCCGCCGCAATACTTGACGTCAGGCATCACGACGTCGTAGAGCCCCTCGGCAAGAATGGTCTCGAACGACGACACGCCGATCTGGGTTTCGGCGGCAGCGAGCAGCACACCCTGGTCCCTTGCGGCTGCCCTGACCCTGCGCATGGCCGGCCAATTGGCGTGTCGCTCCGCCAGTGGACATTCGAACCAGTGGAGATCCGCGGCGCGGAGTGCGTGGAGCGTCTCGATGGCGCGCATTTCATCGAAACGCCAATGACAGTCGACCATGATCCGGGGACCCGAGCCCACGGCGTCGCGCACGGCGAGGACGCAGTCGATCCCATGCCGGATTCGCTCCCGTCCTTCCTGGCTTCCGCAATCGGCCGGCACCAGGTCATCGAACGGCGCCAGCTTGAAATTGCCGAACCCCTGGGACCTTGCCCGCAATGCGGTCGCAGCAAACCCCTCGGGCCGACGGTCGGTGGTCGCGCGATTGATGTTGGCGTACACCGGGACGTGCGTGCGCTGCAGCGTCCCCAGAGGGCCATGCAGCGGCACCCGCTCCTGCGCCGCGATCAGACCCAGCAAAGCCTGCTGTATCGCGCTGGTGATCGCATTGGCGGCCAGCCCGCCGGGCGAGTTCGGCCTTGCCTTCAAGCTGCGGTGCGCCTCGGCGACGGTCATGCCGACGAGATGCCGGTGGAAGGCCTCGAAGATTGCGACCAGCACCGGCTCCCACCCGTTCAGCGAAGCTTCGCCCCAGGCAATGCGCCCATCGCCGGCCTGGAGGGAGACGAAGAACCAGTTCGTCCTGGGCGAGACGTTGAACGCGTGCGCGCCCAGGGATGCAATTTTCGTCACTCGCTCATCCCAAAGAAATGTAATGCCGGCGCATCGCGACAAGGCCTCCATGCCCTCGAGTCCGGGGCAAAACAAAGTCCAAGGTCAATCGTGCCTGATGTAGACCGAGTGCTCGGTCGTATAGAAATTGGCCGCTGACGCGCCCACCGAATACGCACCGACACCCGAGCTCTTCACTCCACCGAAAGGCATGTGGTTGTCGGGAATCGTGCCGTGGTTGACATGGAGCATGCCATTCTCGCTTTCGTCCACGAATCGCTGGACGATTGCGTTGTCGTTCGAGAACAGCGCGGACGTAAGACCGTGCTCGACGCCATTCAGGATCCGGAACGCCTCGTCCACGTCGTCGTAGGACAGCACCGAGATCACCGGCCCGAAGATCTCCTCGCGCGCCACGCTCATCTCGGGGCTGACCCCGGCCAATACCGTTGGCGCGTAGAAGTAGCCTTCGTCGCAGCCGGCAACCTGGACCGGCCGACCTCCCGTCAGCAGCCTGGCCCCCTCCTTCACCCCGGCCTCGACCATGGCCGCGACGCGGGCGAGCTGGCGCTCGTTCGTCAGGGGGCCCATGGTGGTGCCCGGCTGCATCCCGTCACCCAGCACGGCCGCCTCGGACCGCCGGATCAGTCCGTCGAGAACCGCCTCCAGCAGCGGACGCCTGACGATCACCCGGCTGATCGCCGTGCAGCGCTGACCGGCACACATGCACGCCGCAGTCATGATCTGGTCGAGGCAACCCTGCAGATCGTCTGCGTCGTTGATCACGGCCGCGTTCTTGCCACCGAGCTCGAGCGAGATTTCGGCGAGGTTCTCCGCAGCCAGCGCATAGATTTGCTTGCCAGTGGCCACCGACCCGGTGAACGTCACGCCCGAAATGCCGGTTGCGCCGACCAGCGCGGCACCGGTATCGCCGCGGCCATTGGCGATCTGCAGCAATCCGTCGGGAAGCATGTCGCGGGCAGTCTCGGCGACGAGGCACGCGGTCGCCGGGGTGAATTCGGAGGGCTTGAGAATGATCGCGTTGCCGAACACGAGCGCCGGGGAAATCTTGCGCATCGGCGTGAGTATCGGAAAATTCCATGGCGTGATCGCGGCGATTACGCCACGCGGCCGCCGCACGACCATGTTCCGGATCCGGGGGCGGGCCGAGGGCATCATCTCGCTGTGCCCGCGCGCCGCCTCGCCGGCCATGAAACGTCCCTCGGCAATGGCCTTGGCGACCTCCCCGTGCGCCTCCGCGAGCGGCTTGCCCTGCTCGAGCGTGATCGATTTCGCGAGATCCTCGGCCCTTGCCTCGAGCGCAGCCAGGAAGCGCCCGAAGACCGCACCCCGCTCGACCGACGGCAGCGCCCGCCAGGCGCGCTGGGCGGATCGTGCCGCCCCCACCATCGCGCCGACCTGCTCGCGCGAAGCAGCCGAGTACCGCCCCACCGCGGACCTCGGGTGCGCCGGGTTCACGGTCTGAAAGTCGCCTGCAGCGCCGGGGACCCACCGCCCGCCGACCAGGTTTCCGAATTCGTACATTTCAGCTCCGATTCATCGGGCGGCCCGGACCAGATCGGCACCCTTTTCCCCGATCATCAGCGACGCTGCATTGGTATTGGCCGATGTGACCTGCGGCATGACCGAGGCGTCGATTACCCGCAGCCGGTCCACGCCGCGCACCCGAAGCTCCGGATCGACGACTGACCCGGGATCACTTCCCATGCGACAGGTACCCACGCAATGGAAGACGGTGCCTCCGAAATTCCGTGCAAATTCCAGCAGCCCGGCATTGGTCCCGGCCTTGTCCCCCGGCAACACCTCGTGGTCCCAGAGGTCGCGGAAGGCCGGCTGGGCATAGATCTCCCGCAGCATTCCGATTCCCGCAACGAGGGTCCTGCGGTCGACCTCCTCGGCGAGATAGTTCGTTTCGATGCGTGGGGCCGCCATCGGATCGCTCGAGCGAATCTGCACGCGGCCGCGCGACCGGGGATGGCACTGCCAAGCCGCTGCCGTAAACCCCGAGTAGTCGTGAAGCGGATCCCCGGGCTTGTCGACGGAGAGGGGCATCACGTTGAACTGGACATCGGGACGACCGCCCACCGCATACGGTGAGCAGGCAGCACCCCCCACCTGGCCGGCACCGACGGTGAGCGGTCCGCGGTTTCGCAGCAGCCACTGCAGCCCCATCGACGCAAGCTTCAGGGGATTGCGCACGTCGTCGTTCAGGGACATGCGGCGCTTCAGGCGGACGATGGTGCGGGCTTGATAGTGATCCTGCAGGTTCTCGCCCACTTGCGGCGAGTCCGCAATCACCTTGATCCCGTGCCCTTCGAGCAGCCGCGCGGGGCCGACGCCCGACAACTGCAGGATCTGCGGCGACTGGATCGCGCCCGCGCACAGGATCACCTCCCTGGACGCCGCAGCCTGGTGCAAGGCGCCGTCCTGAATCCATTCGACGCCCGTCGCGCGAGAAGCGTCGAACAGCACCCGGGTGACCTGTGCCCTGGTCGCAATGGCGAGCTTTCCGCTGCCCAGCGCCGGACGCAGGAACGCCGTTGCCGCGCTGGAGCGCCATCCGTCCTTGATGCTGAGCTGATACGCGCCTGCGCCATAGGTGCTGGCGGCATTGAAGTCGCGGTTGCGAGGCAGCCCGAACTGTACGGCTGCGTCGACCCACGCCTGACAGCAGGGGTGGTCGTTCCTCAGATCCGAAACTCCGAGTTCGCCGCTCGCCCCGCGGTATTCGGTCTCCACTCCTGCATAGGCTTCGTAGCGCTTGAAGAACGGAAGCACCTCGCGATAGCTCCAGCCCGTGGCGCCAAGCCGCGCCCAGTCGTCGAAGTCCTCGTGCTGGCCGCGGATGAAGATGAGCCCGTTGATCGACGACGATCCGCCGATCACCCGTCCGCGCGGCCAGACGATGTTGCGCCCGGCCGTGCCTTCGCACGGCTCGGTATCGAACAGCCGAGAGAATCGGGTGTCGAAGATGGTCCTGAAATAGCCGACGGGCAGGCGGATCCAGAAATTCCGATCGGATCCGCCGGCCTCGAGCAGCAGGACCCGCGCGTCGGCGCCGAGGCGGTTGGCGAGCAGGCAGCCCGCCGAACCGGCCCCGACGATCACATAATCGTAGACCTGACTGACCACGCGCCCGCCCTGACCCTGTCGCGTCAGGCCTTGACCGTCTTGAGGTAGATCGTTGGATCGAAGTACGTCGAGGCGGGAACCGCGTTTTCGATACCGCCCGTTCTGACGAAGAAGTCGGTGACCTGCTGCAGCCACTTGACGACGGTGCCGTCGGCGTACATCTTGTGCCATTCCTTCGCGGTGAATGCCTTCTCGGCCGTGTACATTTCCTTCATGTCCTTGAGGGACACCTGCGGGTAATTGTTCTTCTGCAGGACTTCGAGCGCCGCGTCCGGCTTCGTCACCAGGTAGTCGTTGGCTTCTTCCCAGGCCAGGATCACGTTCGCGAGCACGTCCTTGTGCTTGTCGTAGTAGTCGTTGCGCGCGGCCCAGCCGTCCACGATCGCAGCCTTGGGATAGTACGCAGAAGCGTCGACGAGCATCTTTGCGCCGGGCGCCTTCTCGCGCACCGCGATGTTGAACGGTACCCAGAGCGCCACCGCCGGCACTGCCCCCGAGATGAAGGCCGTGACTGCGTCGGGCATGCGCTGGTTGACGATCTCCACCTCCTTGGGATCGACACCGTTGGCCCGCAACGCCGTGTCGAGGAAGACGTGCGCGGTCGTGCCGGCAGTGGTGGCGATCTTCCTGCCCTTGAGATCCGCAATGCTCTTGATGCCCTGATCCGGATGCACCCACAGCTGCGCAGTGGCGAACTCGACGTCGTTGATCAGGAACACCTTGCCCTGGCCGCGCGCCGGGAAATTGGAGATCACCGCGCCGGTCGACAGGATGTCGAGGCTGCCGCCGACCATGGCCTGGAACAGCGCGAGTCCGGTGTCGAACTGCACCGGCTCGATCTCGAGTCCGTGCTTGGCAAAGCTGCCCATGTGCTGTCCGAGCCACATCTGGCCGTCGACCGCGATGGTGTGCAGGTAGCCGACCTTGACCTTGGTGCGCGCGCGCGCGATCGCAGGAAAGCCAAGTGCGCCTGCGGTGACCGCCACCGCGCCGGTATTCTTCAGGAATTGCCGCCGATTGATGCTCATGGTCTCCTCCGTTGGCATTGATTAATCCGGGAGCCGCACCGACTGCCGTGCCTGCGCGGCATACTCCTTCATCACCAGCTCGCGTATGTGCGAGCGCAGTGCACCGAACTCCGGGTTGTCGTGCAGCGATTCCTCGCGCGGATACGCGAAGGGAACCGTCACGATCTCTCTTATGCGTGTCGGTCGGGCAGTCATCACGATCACCTTCGAGGACAGGTACAACGCCTCTTCGACCGAATGGGTGATCAGCATCACCGTCTTGCCTTCCGTTTGCAGGACCTCGAGAAGCAGGTCCTGCATTGCGCTGCGGGTCTGGGCATCGAGCGCACCAAACGGCTCGTCCATCAGCAGGAACTCGGGGCGCACCGCATAAGCGCGCGCAAGGGCGAGGCGCTGGCGCATCCCGCCGGAAAGCATTCGCGGCCACGCGGTCGCGAAATCCGCGAGCCCCATCAGCCGCATGTAGCGCTCGCACACCTCGGCGTGCTCGTCGCGCGGCACGCGACTCGCCGCGAGCTTGAGGCCGAATTCGATGTTCTCCCGGACCGTCAGCCAGGGAAATACGCCGTATTCCTGAAAGATCACGCCCCGGTCCGGCCCGGGACCCGCAATCGGCTTCCCGTCGAGAAGCACCCTCCCCGCATCGGGCTTCATGAAGCCCGCGACGATGTTCATCATCGTCGTCTTGCCGCATCCGGACGGACCGATCACCGAGACGAACTCGCGGTCGCGGATGTCATAGGAGACGTCGTCCACGACACGCACCGGTCCGGATTTCGAGGGGAACTCGACGGAGACCCCATCGAAGGCAATGCGCACGAGTCGCCCGTTGCCAACTTCGCTCACGCGATTCGCTCCTGCCAGGCCACCAGTCGACGCGCCAACGCCCGCAGCAGCAGGTCCATCACGAGCGCGATGAGACCGATGCAGATGATCCCTACGTAGATGGTGTCGAGTTGGAAGAACGAAGACGCATTCTGGATGAGCGCCCCGAGACCCTGTTGCGCTGCGAGCAGTTCCGCAGCGACCAGGGTGGCCCATGCCACGCCGAGCGAAACGCGCAGCGCGGTCAGCATGTGCGGAACGGTCAGCGGCACGATGACGCGCCGAAAGATCTCCCCGTCCGTCGCCCCGAGCGTTCTCGCCACCCGCACGTAGATGGGATTGATCTGCGCGATCCCTTCGTACATCACGATCACGCCGGCGAAGAACGACGCATAGAACAGGATCACGATCTTGGCGAACTCGCCGATCCCGAAATAGACGATCACGAGGGGAATCAGCGCAATCGGCGGCAGAGCGCGAAAGAAATTGATCAGCGGATCGACGAAACCGCGCACATGCCGATACCAGCCGAGAACGAAGCCGACCGGCACTGCCAGCACGATGCCCATGGTCACGCCGAGGAATACCCGCTGGGTGGACATCCACATGTCCATCGGCAGCCGCGCCCCGATCAACAGCCCCCAGAAGCGCGCGGCCACCTGGCCGGGTGTCGGCACCAGGCCGGGCTTGATCAGTCCCGAGTAGGCGATCGCGTACCAGAGCAGAATCACCAGTGCCCAGGGAGCCAGGATGATTCCGATGCGCCGCAGCAAACTCATTTCAGGACTTGGGCTCGTTCGGGCCGATTGGGGAATGCGCATCGTTGCGGCGCTGGAAACGTAAAGGTACTATGATTGGAACCTTTAGCACAATGGTCGGATGACGGGCAAACATCCCCTCCTGGGCAACAGCCCAGTCCCGCGCTATGCGCAGCTGGCGGACGTGCTCCGGCAACGGATTGCGCGCGGTGTCTGGCGCGTCGGCGACCGGCTGCCGACCCTGGACGACCTGGTCCGGGAATTCGATGTCGCCCGGGTCACGGTCCGGCAGGCGATCGACCTCCTTGCGCGCGACGGCCTGGTGCTCGCCCAGCAGGGTCGCGGGACTTTCGTCACCGCAACACCGGTCCGTGACCGATGGTTGAAGCTCGAGACCAGCCTGCACGCGCTTGCCGACGTCTATCGCGACGACAAGCCCGAACTGATCCTGATCGAGGAGGCCGCCGCGACGCCTGTGCTCGAGCCAGCGGACGGCAAGCCTGCGCCGCACTATCACTTCATGCGACGCGTCCATTCGCGCAATGGGGAGCCTTACTGCGTCATCTCGATCTACCTCGATGAGCGCGTCTTTCGCATGGCGCCGCGGCGTTTCCGCCGGGAAACCGTCGTGCCGGTCCTGCTCGAGCTGCCCAAGGTCACGATTTCATATGCCCACCAGACGCTCGCCATCGGCGCGGCGGACGTCGAGGTCGCGGGCCACCTCGGGCTGCCCCTGAATGCTCCGGTTGCGGAAGTCCGACGCGTATGTCGCAGCCCCGATGGAACCGTGATCTACCTCGGGGAGGTGACCTACCGCGGCGACTACATCCACCTCGAGATGGACCTGAAGCCCTGACGCCAGTCAATGAAAAAGGGGCTGGCCCTGGTCAGCCGCGGGCGCAGGCCCCGCTGCAAGGGCAAAGGCACCCCTTTGAGCAATCCGAACGAGATCACTTCACCAGCGTCACCGGCACCTCGACCAGGTTCAGCACTTTCGTCGCGATCGAGCCCAGCAGCAGGCCTGATATGGCCCCGACGGCGCCGGAGCCGAGGCCGCGCGTGCCCATGATGACCTGGTCGCAGTGCAGGTCTCGTACGTAGCGGGCAATCGTCTGAGCCACGTCGCCGACTTCGACGTGCGACGTGCACCCGATGCCCGCCTGGTCGAGCCGGTCGTGGGCGGATTTCAAGGCCGTTTCACCTATTTCCTGCTGGAACTTGTCGATCAGGTCCCGACCAAGATGGGAATTGACGAGCCGCGAGCTGATCGGCGGCTGAACGTTCAGCAGATGCACCGCCACCGGCTGCCCGCGGGCAATCTGCCTGCAGGCGGCATCCACCGCGCGCATCGAATTCGCGGAACCATCGACCGGAATCAATACGCACGCCACGACGATCTCCCTCTGCCCCCGCAACGGTTGCCCACACCACGCCTCAGTAGACCCAAGTGGAGGACCCCTCGGGACTGCGTATGTCCGCCGCATACGGCAACGCCGAGCGAGCCCTCGCAGCGAGGAGATAATAGTCCGCGGTGTAGGGGATGCGTGCGAACTGTCCCACGGAAGTCGACGAGCAACCGGTCTTGGGTGCGGCACCGCCAACCGTATTCACGCGCTGGACGCTCGTGACCTTGCTGAATGAGCCCTCGGGACCGACCGACTTGGTCGTAAGCAGCAACCAGGGAATGTCACCTGCTTGCGGCGCGTCGATCCGTTCCTTCAGAGTGCCGGCGATCGTGCTGCCATCGATGGATTCCCATCGCGGGCCGGCATAGTGCCTGCCGATCTTCTTTCCGCGCGTGTCGAAAAGTTCCGCCTCGGGCGCGACGAACACCCAATCCGCAGTTCCGGCGTCCTTGCCGGCACGGCACTCGTAGATCTGTACGCCTTTCGCGACGGCGATTACGGCGAGCGATTGATTCGCGGCGCCCTTGATCTTGTCGGGCACCTGCACCATCGAAGTCAAGTTCGGGACCTGGGCGCACGCCGAAGCGGCGATCGCCAGCGGCAGTGCGAGAAGTCTGGGATGCATGGTTTTCTCCGTTGATCGACCCGGAGGTGTCGCCACCGCCGCGTCGATCGCTTGCGAGAGGACTGTTCGCCTTAGCGGAGAACAGTGCCGTTGGCGATCCACCGGCCGCTTGCGGTACGGATCAGAAATGCGATGTCCGGCTCCGTTGCGCACACGACGGGCATCGAGACATTGCCGCTGAAGTGCGCATTCCCTTCGTCGTCGAGATCGACGAGCGGCGTCTCGACGAGAATCGAATTCCTGCCGGCGGACGCGCTGCCGTCGGTGTCGCAAACCAGCGTTCCCATGACCTGCGCAACCGTACCGGGAGTGCCGATCGCATTACCGGCGGCGAACACCAGGCCGCGGACATCGAACTGAATCTTTCCGTGCGTCAGGTCTACGGCGACGTGCCCGCCCTGCGCCGACCACGGTCCCGGGACGCCGGTGATGGCGCCGATTCCGCTGCCGACGACGTTCCCGCCCTGAACGATGCCGATCACCGACTGCCAGTGCGCGACGTCGGCCTCCCCGGCGTAGGCGAATTGAGCGGCGCCGAGCGCCAGCGCGGTAGAGACCAACGATTTGCGTAACCACATTTGCATGACCATCTCCAAATGAAGGTGAATTGACGCGATTGAGAAAGCGCGATTGGCTTTCTGACCGATATACGGCCGGGCGCGGCAATCGGAGACAGTCGGCCGCTGGTGAGCCGCCTGACAACTGAGCTACCAGAGCTTTACGCAGTGTCCCGTCAGGACGAACGGCGACGGCGACGGCGTCGCGCCGGGTGCAGGCGCAGCGGTCTCGAACGACACCGCCAGTTGCGCCACATTGAAGAACAGCTTCTCGGACGTCGCCGTGAGCGTGAGGGTCGCCCTGTCGGCAAGAGGCACGACGCCGACCGCGAAGGGCGCGCCATCGCGGGGCAGCGCCCACAGCACCGGGACGCGCCCCGGCGGTACCTCCACGGGACGCAGCCACTTGACCGAGAGAATTCGCCCGTAGCGGGTGGAACTGGCGAGCAGCACCGGATTGTCCTGCACATCCGTCAGAAGTCCGACATAGCTCTGTGGCAACGTGCCGCGCTCCTGGACGATCGCATCGATCGGCATTGCATCCGGGAAAAGCCTGACAACGACGAGCGTCGCCAGCACGCCGAACGCAAATGCCCACACTGGGGGCAGCCATCTCCACGAGCGGGTGGACGGTATGCGCTCACCGCCACCGGTCCGTTCGTCGATCGCGGTCCACACGCGTGCGGGTGGTCGCTCGGACGGCACCGAACCGGACAGCGGCATGAGGCGCCTTTCCCAATCGAGCACCGCCCTTTCGGCTGCGGGCAGTCGCTGGCGCAGACGCTCGAAACGTCGGCGCGCGCGCGATGACAGCGAGCCGAAGACATATTCTGCGGCGAGGCGGTCGAGCAACTCCGGATCGTCGTAGTTCATTGCGATCGATCGAGGCAACGCTTGAGGCGGTCGAGTCCGCGCCGGATCCAGACCTTCACGCTTCCGATAGGAGCGGCGAGCCGCGCCGCCACTTCGGAATGCGAGAGCCCGTGGTAGTACGCGAGCGCGAGGCACTGCCGCTGCGGTCCCTGGATATCGCCAAGGCAGTCGCGGATTCGGACTTCGTCCACCGCCCGCTCCAGCAGACCGAGCGGGTCGGGTCGTTCGTCGGCCGGCTCATGGACCTCTCCGCTCTCCTCGTAATGCAGGGACTCGGTCGGGCGCGCACTCTCGCTGCGCAGCATGTCGAGCGCCCGGTTGCGCACGATCGCCGTGAGCCACGTCATGGGCCGGCTTACCGCATCCGAATAGCTGGACGCGCGCTGCCAGACGTTCACGAAGGCATCCTGGATGACCTCTTCCGCGCGCTCGCGCCGATTCAATATACGGACGGCGACGCCGAACAGAGACGGTGAGGTCGCGTCGTACAGGGCGCGAAATGCCTTGCGGTCGCCGAGCGCAAAACGCGACAGAAGCCGCTTCAGCTCGACGGGATCGACCATGGCGCGGGGACAGTCGGGTCGGAGTTCGAACCGTACGGCAGGCCCATTCCTTCGTCAACCGGGGCCGCCTCGGCTTGGTCGGCCGCTGCACGCCGGCGCCATGCCCACGCGCATTCGTCAAATCGGCATGGACATTTCCACCTTCCCGCGCCTTGGAGGCGATCACCGAGCGCGCGTGCGGCACGCTCGCGAACCCGTGCGCGTTCGGGCATTCGTCCGGCAGCCAGCCGATCAACGAGACCTTGACTTTCGCCGATGTAGAGGCGTTCGCGGCTCCTGGCCCCATTCCGCCGACTCATCGACGGTCACAGGGCGAACCGAGTTGGACACCCCATCCTGATCAGCGGTCGTTCACGTGGAACGGCCTGCGTTCCCTCCGGGCCGCTCCGCTCGACGATGCGGACTCAGCCCAGGAACGGGGCGATTGAATCGCCAGAGCGAAGATCGCGTTACGGCATGGCCTTGCTACCGTGCAAGGGAAGAACCTTGCGCATCGCCTGGACGTTCGTCACCGACTGTTCTTCCTGCTGCTTGCGCAATTCCCGGCGGACTCTGGCAAAGGTCTTTCGCAAATCGGTCTCCACGCTCGTCGTGTAGTGGAACGAAGGATCAAGGATAGATTTCATCTCGCCCCCACGCTCGTGCTGTGAAATGCATCACCATTCCACACCCTTCGCTTATACGTACTGCAAGGCGCGTTCCATCTCCCACGGAGTTGCGAAGGTTCAGCCACTTACGGCGAATGTCTTCGACCCGAGGTCTCCGCAATGTAAGAAATGTCGACGGTAGGTCGTCATCGCTCCCCTCGGCGCCGCAAACGGCCATCCATCACGAACGCGCCGGATTTCTGGCACTTTGTCAACCTGAGGCGAGGCTTTTCTGATCCAGGTCAAAGTGGACGGTCGCCGAACGATGAGGATGGGGCACCCGTCTCCACTGAAAGGGGGAGTCATGAATCGTCGCATGATGGTCCTGGCCATGGCATTTGCACTGGCTGCGCCTGGCATCGCGATCGGCGCGGACAAGGCGAAGGAACAGGCAGAGGTGCGCAAGGCGGCCCAGAACGCGCTTGCCGGGCTCTACCGGGTGCAGCCGTCGGCGCGCAAAGCGGTCGAGTCAGCGGCCGGCTACGCTGCGTTCAGCAACTTCGGCATGAAGATCCTCGTCGCCGGCGGCGGCTCGGGCGAAGGCATCGCCGTCAACAACAAGACCAAGGCGACGACGTACATGAAGATGGCCGAGGTCCAGGCGGGCTTGGGCTTTGGTGTCAAGAAATTCCAGATGGTCTGGGTGTTCGAGAACGAGTCGGCGCTGAACAACTTCGTCAATTCCGGATGGGAGTTCGGCGCGCAGGCGACCGCGGCGGCGAAATCCGGCGAAAAGGGCAGCGCCTACCAGGGCGCGCTCTCGGTTTCGCCGGGGGTTTGGCTCTACCAGATCACGGACAAGGGCTTGGCACTCGAGCTCACCGCCAAGGGGACCAAATACTACAAAGATAGCGATCTGAACTGAGTAGCGCGCCCGGCAGGATTCGAATCCACGCCCCTCTGGTTCTGCTACAGACACGCAATGACAAAGGGCCTGCATTGCTGCAAGCCCTTGAATTGGTGGCGCGCCCGGCAGGATTCGAACCCACGACCCCCTGGTTCGTAGCCAGGTACTCTATCCAACTGAGCTACGGGCGCGACGGGCCGAATTCTAACACGATCCCGTTCGGCGCCCCCTCACCCTGACCCTCTCCCCGAGGGG
>DATIQL010000036.1:0-4432 GCA_035470905.1 Casimicrobiaceae bacterium | reverse complement strand
AATCCCGATGGCGCCGAATGGGCGCTCGCCGACAGGCCGAAATGGGTGCGCTCGTCGACGCGTCCGTATCCGCTCGACGAGGAGGAAATCGAGGGATTGAGCGTCGAGGACATCGACGGCGACGGCCGCATCCTGCAGATGCGCATTCCCGATCCCAACGGCCTGTGGAAACCCCATCCGCAGGAGCCGCGGCTGATGGTGCGCCGCGATCCGACCGAGACCGGTGGAACCTACTACCGGATCATGCCCGAGGGGCGCTACGACGGCTACGACGGCTGGACGCTCAAGATCAAGCGGCCGCTGCAGGGTCTCGACCTCAATCGCAATTTCCCGGCGAGCTGGCGCCAGGAATTCGAGCAGCAGGGCGCGGGTCCGTACCCGACCTCCGAGCCCGAGATCCGCGCGGTCGTCGATTTCGTCGTCCGCCACCCGAACATCACCGGCGGAACGACGTTCCACACCTGGAGCGGCGTGCTGCTGCGGCCGTTCGAGCATCTGTCCGACGACGAGATGGACGCCGAGGACCTGTGGTTCTACCAGCGCACCGGACGCAAGGGCACCGAGCTGACCGGTTATCCGGCAATCTCCGTGTTCCACGAGTTCCGCTATCACCCGAAATCGGTGATCAGCGGCAGCTTCGACTGGCTCTACGAGCACCTGGGTGCGTTCGCCTGGGTCGTCGAGATCTGGGCGCCGATGCGCGAAGCGGGCATCGAGGGCTACAAGTACATCGACTGGTTCCGCGATCATCCGATCGACGACGATCTGAAGCTCTTCCGCTGGAGCGAGGAGAAGCTCGGTGGTGCCGCGTATCGCGACTGGAAGTCCTTCGACCATCCGCAGCTGGGACGCGTCGAGATCGGCGGCATGGACCGCTTCAACGCCTTCGGCAATCCGCCGCTGCCGCTGCTCGAGCGCGAGATAGCGCGCTTTCCGAAGTGGCTGCTGTGGCAGGCGCTGTGCTCGCCCAGGCTCGAGCTCGTCCACGCGGGCGCGCAGGCGCTCGGCGACGGCACGTGGAAGGTCACTCTGGTGATCCAGAACACCGGCTGGCTGCCGACCTACGTGTCCAAGCGCTCCCTCGCGCGCAAGACCGTGCGCGGGGTGGTCGCCGAGATCGACCTGCCGGCGGGGGCGAGTCTCGCGACGGGCAAGCTGCGCGACGACGCGGGCCAGCTCGAAGGCAAGGCCTACAAGCACACCGGGGTCTCGTTCTGGCCGGACTACGGCCTGACCGACGATCGGATGAAGCTCGAATGGGTCCTGCGCGCGAAGGCGGGTGAGACGGTCGGGATCACGGCGCGCCACGAGCGCGCCGGGACCGTTCGTGCGAGCGTGACGCTGGCGCGCGAAGGCTGAGGATCGCCGGACCGAGCGACCGGGGGAAGGCGAAGATGGCGGGTGCCGGCATGGCGATGGCGGGCAGTGGACGGACAGCCAGCTGCAGGTCGGCCGCGCCGTGGTCGCTGCGGCGCATGTGGCTGCTGCCATTCGTGCTCGCGGCGTTCGCCGCAGGCTGTGCGACGCCATCGGCGGTCGAGCGCAGCGGCCTCGACAGGATCCGGCACGTCGTGGTCATCTACGCCGAGAACCGCAGCTTTGACAATCTCTACGGCCTCTTCCCGGGCGCCAACGGCCTCGCGAATGCGACGCCCGCGCAATACACGCAGGTCGATCGCGACGGCACGCCGCTCGCGACGCTGCCGCCGGTATGGAAAGGGAAAGGCCCCGACGTCGACCCCGCCTTTCCACGCGACCTGCCGAATCGCCCATTCCGCATCGATGCGCCGCCGATCGACCTGCCGCTGTCGGTGCGCACCCGCGACCTGATCCACGAGTTCTACCGCAACCAGGAGCAGATCGACGGCGGGCGCAACGATCGTTTCGTCGCCGCCTCCGATGCAGGCGCATTGACGATGGGCCATTACGACGGCTCGATGCTGCCGATGTGGAAATGGGCGCGGGAGTACACGCTCGCCGACAATTTCTTCATGGGCGCGTTCGGGGGATCGTATCTGAACCACATGTGGCTGATCTGCGCCTGCACGCCGCTCGATTCCGATGCGCCACCCGGCATGCGCGCGCAGCTCGACTCCGACGGTCGGCTGAAGGTCAAGCCCGGGTCGCCGGCATCGGTGATGTCGGGTCCGCCTGAATTCCTCGGCGGCGCGGTCACGCCGGACGGGTACTCGGTCAACACGACGCAGCCGCCTTACGAGCCGTCGCGCGTTCCCCCCGTTGCCGGAGGTGATCCGCGCTACGCCGATCCTTCGAAGCACACGCTGCCGCCACAGACGATGACGACCATCGGCGACACGCTGTCGGCGAAAGGCATCAGCTGGGCGTGGTATGCGGGGGCATGGGACGCGGCGCTCGCCGACGGCATGCAGCCGCCGCACGCGAAGCGCACCGTCATCTACAACACGGCACCCGGATCGCCGGACTTCGTCCCGCATCACCAGCCATTCAACTATTTCCGCAATTTCGCGCCGGGGACTGCGGCGCGTGCCGAGCACCTGAAGGACTATCGGGATCTCGCCGCGGGCATCGCGCAAGGCGCGCTGCCGCAGGTCGTCTTCTACAAGCCGCAGGGCAGCCTCAATCAGCATCCCGGGTACGCCGACGTGCTGTCCGGGGACGACCACATCGCGGATGTCGTCGCGAGGATCAAGGCGAGCCCGCTGTGGGCGTCGACGGCGATCATCGTCACCTACGACGAGAACGGCGGGTTCTGGGACCACGTGGCGCCTCCGAAAGGCGACCGCTGGGGGCCGGGCACGCGAATTCCCGCGATCGTCATCTCGCCTTTCGCGCGCAGACGTTTCGTCGATCACACGTACTACGACACGACGTCGATCCTCAAATTCATCACGCGCAGGTTCCAGCTGGCCCCGCTGCCTGGCGTGCGCGCCGCTGCGGGCGACCTGACCGCGGCCTTCGATTTCGGTGGCTAGCCCGGACCTTCCGAAGCGGCGGATTCCCGGCGGCGTATGGGCGCTGGGCTTCGTCAGCCTGCTGATGGACACGTCGAGCGAGCTCATCCACTCGCTGCTGCCGCTGTACATGGTCGGCCCGCTGGGCGCATCGATGCTGCTGGTGGGCATCGTCGAGGGGATCGCCGAGGCGATCGCGATGATCATCAAGGTGTTCTCGGGTTTCTGGTCGGACCGGCTGCGGCATCGCAAGCCCATCGTCCTGCTGGGCTATGGCCTGGCCGCGGTTTCCAAGCTCGCGTTTCCGCTCGCGCCGACGCTCGACTGGGTGATCGGCGCGCGCTTCGTCGATCGGATCGGCAAGGGCTTGCGCGGTGCGCCCCGGGACGCCCTGATCGCCGACCTGGCGCCGCCCGCGATCCGCGGCGCCGCGTTCGGCCTGCGCCAGGCGCTCGACACCGTCGGCGCGATCAGCGGCCCGTTGCTCGCGGTCTGGGCCATCGGCTACTTCGCCGGCAATTTCCATGCGGCGTTCTGGATCGCCGTCGTCCCGGCGGCGCTGTGCGTCGCGGTGCTGGTCTTCGGGGTCCGCGAGCACGACGACGGTCGGCGCAGGACGGATCGGTCGAAGCGCCTGTCGTGGCGCGATACGTCCCGGCTGCAGCGGCCTTTCTGGGTGGTCACTGCCATCGCCTTCGTGCTGACGCTCGCCAGGTTCTCCGAGGCTTTCCTGGTGCTGCGCGGGCAGAGCGTCGGGATGGGCGAGACGGGCGCACCCTGGGTGATGGTCGCGATGTCGGTCGTCTACGCGGCGGTGTCCTATCCGGCAGGGCGCGCCGCCGATCGCGGTCATGGCTCTGCGCTGCTGTCGGCAGGGCTGGCCGCGCTGATCGCGAGCGACGTCGTGCTCGGGCTCTCCGGCGGCGTGCCCGGGGTCCTGGCCGGGGCGGCGCTGTGGGGGCTGCACATGGCGCTGACGCAGGGCCTGCTCTCCGCCCTGGTCGCCGCCACGGCGCCGGCCGACCTGCGGGGCACGGCGTTCGGCGTCTACAACCTGACCGGCGGTATTGCGCTGCTGGTGGCGAGCGCGGTTGCGGGATCGCTCTGGCAGGCATTCGGGCCCGCCGCAACGTTTCTCACCGGCGCCGGTCTCACGCTGGTCGCCTGGTCGGGCTTCCTGGCGTCGGGACGCTACCTGCCGCGGCTCGACGGTCACGGCTAGGTCGGGGCCCCCGTCCCGTCGGGAGGCGGCGACCCGAAACGTGCCAGCGGCGTAAGCTTTGCGTCGCGCCGGCGACTATCCAGTCTGTCGCCGCACCCGCCCGCACGAACCCGGTACCTGTCCCAGGATGACTCGATGAACGATACTTCTCCGATGCCGGCACCGGCGCCCGCCGTGCCGGCGCGCGAGCTCTACCGGCGCCACGCGCTGCCGGTGCGCATCATGCACTGGATCAATGTCGTCGCCCTGACGCTGATGCTGATGAGCGGGCTGTGCA
>DATIQL010000035.1:0-14245 GCA_035470905.1 Casimicrobiaceae bacterium | reverse complement strand
ATAGGCCCGCCCTGAAACTTGTCAATGACGGTGAGCATGATCCGCCGGTCCATGTCGTCGAGACCAAACTCATCGACCCCGAGCAGAATGAGGGCCTCGTTGGCCACGACGCTGTCGACGACGGCATGGCCACCGACCTCGGCATAATCCCGCACCCGACGCAGCAGCCGATTGGCGATCCGCGGCGTTCCGCGCGAGCGCTGCGCGATTTCCCTCGCTCCTTCCGGATCGACCGCGACCGACAGCAGCTGCGCCGAGCGCGCGACGATCCGCGTCAGCTCGGGGGCCGAGTAGAACTCCAGCCGGGCGACGATGCCGAAGCGGTCGCGCAGCGGATTGGTCAGCATGCCCGCGCGGGTCGTCGCGCCGACCAGCGTGAACGGTGGCAGGTCGATCTTCACGCTGCGCGCCGCAGGACCTTCGCCGATCATGATGTCGATCTGGTAATCCTCGAGGGCGGGGTAGAGGATTTCCTCGACTATCGGCGACAGCCGGTGGATCTCGTCGATGAACAGCACGTCGCGCGGCTCGAGATTGGTGAGGATCGCCGCGAGATCGCCGGGTCGCTCGAGCACCGGCCCGGAGGTCTGGCGGAGATTGACACCCAGCTCGTGGGCGAGGATGTGCGAAAGCGTCGTCTTGCCGAGCCCCGGCGGGCCGAACAGGAGCACGTGGTCGAGCGCCTCGCCGCGCCGCCTCGCGGCCTCGATGAAGATCGACAGCTGGTCGCGGATCTTCTCCTGCCCGACATATTCGGCGAGCCGGCGCGGACGCAGTGCGCGTTCGAGCGCGTCCTCCTGCGTTCCGGCGCTCACGCCTTCGACGATGCGCGTCAGCGCGTCGTTTTCGATCGCCATCGAGGCCTCATCCCTTCGCCAGCAGCTTCAGGGCCTGCTTGATGCCATCGGCCACCGCGACGCCCTCGGGGAGCTGCCTGACCGCCGCCACCGCTTCGCGCTCGCTGTATCCGAGCGCCAGCAGGGCGTTCATGATATCCGACGTGTTCGGCGCTGCGCGGTTGATTCCCGCCGTCTGGGTCAGCTCCGCGCCGAGCTTGTCCTTCAGCTCCAGCATCAGGCGCTCGGCGGTCTTCTTGCCGATCCCCGGGACTCGCGTGAGCCGCCCGGTCTCCTGCAGCGTCACCGCCTGGGCGAGCTCCGCGACCGAGAGCCCCGACAGCACTGCCAGCGCGATCTTGGCGCCGATGCCCGTCACCTTGAGCAGCTGGCGAAACGCGCGGCGCTCGCTCTCGGTGCCGAAACCATAGAGCAGGTGCGCGTCCTCGCGGACGACGAGATGGGTGTACAGCGCAATCCGCTCCCCGTTCGCCGGAAGGTTGTAGTAGGTGCTCATCGGCACGTCGACCTCGTAGGCGACGCCCTGCACGTCGAGCAGCAGTTGCGGCGGATTCTTCTCGAGGAGGATGCCGGAGAGGCGGCCGATCATGGAGCGGAATTCTACAGGGACAGCAGGCGCCCGCCGCGCACGCGGTACCCGCGCTTGGCAAGGGTGCCGATCCCGGTCGATGCATGCGCGTGGCAGATCGCGGCCGCCAGCGCGTCCGCGGCGTCGGCTGCGGGCGTGCCGGGCAGCAGCAGCAGGCGCTTGACCATCGCCTGTACCTGCGTCTTCTGTGCGCGGCCCGCGCCCACGACCGCCTGCTTCACCTGGCCTGCCGTGTATTCGGTCACCGGCAGCCCCGCGAGCACCGCGGCGGCAATGGCGGCGCCGCGCGCCTGACCCAGCAACAGCGTCGAATTCGGATTGACGTTGACGAACACCTTCTCGACCGCGACCTCGGTCGGCCGCTCTTCGGCGATCACGTGCGCGAGATCGCGGACGATGACCCCGAGGCGCGTCGGCAGGCTCGTTCCGGTCGCGCGGATGCAGCCGCTGGTGACGTAGACGAGCTTCCCGGCGGTCGCGTCGAGGATTCCGAATCCCGTCACCCGCAGGCCGGGGTCGATTCCCAGGATGCGGCGCGTGAGGCGCGTCGCGTCGCCGCCGCCCGGCCGCGCGGCGGGACCCTGCTGGATGCCGGTCCGCATCACGCCGGGCAGGCGAGCGTCACGGCCGCCGCGTCATTGCTGATCGACGATCACGGCCGACGTATGGACGTCCTGCACGTCGTCGATCGCTTCGAGGGCATCGAGGAGCTTCTGCATCCGCTGCGCGTCCTCGCCGGTCAGCTCGATCTCGTTCTGCGGCTGCATCACGACCTCGGCCAGCTCGGGCTTCAATCCGGCCTTCGCCAGCGCTTCCTTGACGGCGATGAAGTCGTAGGGACCGGTCGTGACCTCGATGCTGCCGTCGTCGCTGGTCTGCACGTCCTCGGCGCCGGCATCGATCGCCGCCTCCATCACCTTGTCCTCGTCGGTCCCGGGGGCGAACACGATCTGCCCGCAATGCTTGAACAGGAAGGCGACCGAGCCATCGGTGCCGAGGTTGCCGCCGTACTTGGAGAACGCGTGGCGCACGTCGGCGACGGTGCGGGTGCGGTTGTCGGTCATGCAATCGACGATGACCGCTGCGCCGCCGATGCCATAGCCTTCGTAGCGGATCTCCTCGTAGCTGGCGCCTTCGAGTCCACCCGAGCCGCGCTTGATCGCGCGCTCGATCGTGTCTTTCGGCATGTTCTGGTCCATCGCCTTGTCCATGGCGAGGCGAAGCCGGGGATTTGCCGATGCGTCGCCCCCACCCAGGCGCGCAGCGACGGTGATTTCCTTGATGAGGCGGGTGAAGATCTTGCCGCGCTTCGCGTCGGTCGCGGCTTTCTTGTGCTTGATGTTCGCCCACTTGCTGTGACCTGCCATGGCTTGCCGTCCATCCGTTCGATAGGCGAATTATAGGTGGTCGGCCCCGGCGCTGCCGGTCCGGCGCGGATCCGGATTCACGGGGCCTGCAGCAGCCCCTGCCGCTCGCAGTACTGGGCAAGCGCCGCGAGCCTGACCTCGGCGTCGTTGATCTCGAGCATGTTCTGCCTGATCGCGAGCGGCAGCGGCAGGAGCTCGGCGAGCCGGTAGCCGACCCACGAGGCGTCGTCGTAGTGCGTCTCGGCCGGAAAATTCCCGGCGCCGACGCGCCCCGCGATCAGCCGGAGAAGACGTGCGAGCGGCGCGTGGCGGTCCGGCACCGGCTGCGCCGGCTCGGGCGCGATCGCCGTGACCTGCCCGACGACGAGTCCCGACGCCTCGGTCGCATGGCTCTGCACGCCGAAGCGGGTCTCGCCGCGCGCCAGCACGTGCAGGACGCCTTGCTGCGGCATGTCGAAATCGACGATGGTCGCGAGCGTTCCGAGCGCCGCGAAGCGGACCGGCGAAGCATCCGGGCGGGCCACTTCATCGCCTTCGGTGACCAGGCATACGCCGAACGGCCGCCCGTCGCGCATGCACGCACGGGTCATCTCGATGTAGCGCTGCTCGAATACCCTGAGCGGCAGCAGGCCGCCGGGGAACAGCACGGTGCGCAACGGAAAGAGCGGCAGTGCCGACGGCTCGCGGGCGCGGCCACCCGGGGCGACGGGCATCAGGCGCGCCGCGTCGGCGGCGGTTCGCCGCGCGTCTCGCCCCAGCGGGGCATCAGCGTGTTCGGCACGCCGACGTGGTCGAGGATGCGCGCGACGACGAAATCGACGAGGTCGCCGATCGACTGCGGGCGCGTGTAGAACCCGGGGGCAGGAGGCAGGATGACGGCCCCGGCGCGCGCAAGGGCCAGCATGTTCTCGAGGTGGATCGCCGAAAGCGGCGTCTCGCGCGGGACCAGCACCAGCGGCCGCCGCTCTTTCAGCATGACATCGCCGGCGCGCTCGATCAGGTTGTCCGCGAGTCCGTTCGCGATCGCACCGAGCGTCCCCATCGTGCATGGGCAGATGACCATCGCATCGCCGGGATTGGACCCCGAGGCCATCGGCGCCATCCAGTCGTCGCGGGCGTAGACGGTGAGCCGGCCGTCGCGTGCGCCATAGCGCTCACCCAGCGTGCGTGCGGCTTCCCTCGGTTGGGTCGGCAGCGTGAGGTCGCATTCCTGCCGCGCAACCATCTGCGCCGCAGACGAATAGACGAGGTTCACGTGGACCTGGGCGGCGAGCAGACACTCGAGCAGCCGCAATCCGAACGGCAGCCCGGACGCCCCCGTAAAGGCCAGGGTGATCGTGCGCGGCGCGTCCATCGTCATACCCCGTCGAGGTCGCGGTGCCGGACCAGCACCTGATAGCGCGGCGAGAAGGCCCGCGCGAGGCGCTCGGCGAGATAGACCGAGCGGTGCTTGCCCCCCGTGCAGCCGATCGCGACCGTCAGGTAGTTCCGGTTGTCGCGCGCGTAATCGGGCAGCCAGCTCGCGATGAAGTGATAGATGTCGCCGTACATGCGCTCGACCTCGGGGATCGTCTCGAGGAAACGGACGACCGGCTCGTCCTTGCCCGAAAGCGGCGACAACGCCGGCTCGTAGTGGGGATTCGGCAGGCAGCGCACGTCGAACACCAGGTCGGCGTCGAGAGGCACGCCATGCTTGAAGCCGAAGGACTCGACCTGCAGCGTCAGCTTCGACGGGTCGACCGAGACGAAATCCTTGATCCATGCGCGCAGGCCCGCCGACGGCAGTTCGCTGGTGTCGAAAGTGATGCCGAGCCTGCGCACGTCGGAGAGCAGGTCGCGCTCGTATTCGATCGCTTCGGTCAGGGTGCGGTCGCCACTCGAGAACGGGTGGCGCCTGCGCGTTTCCGAGAAGCGCTTGACCAGGGTCTCGACCGTCGCATCGAGGTAGAGGAAGCGCACCTCCCAGTTGCGCTTCCGCAGCGCCGCCATCGTCTGCGCGAGGCCCGGCAGCCCGGGCCCGGTCTTGACGTCCAGCGCGACGGCGACTCGCTCCCGTCCGGAGTGCGCGAGATAGTCGGCGGTCGGGACGACCAGCGGGACCGGCAGGTTGTTGACCGTGTAGTAGCCCGCGTCCTCGAACGCGGCCAGTGCCACGCTCTTGCCGGAGCCCGATACGCCACCGATCAGCAGCAGGTCCATCGTTCGCGGGAGCTCAGCCTTCGTTCATCAGCTTCTGCTGGCGCTCGATGAATTCCTTGGTGCTGTCGATCCCCCGCTGGTTGAGGACGAAATTGCGCACGGCGGCTTCGACCAGCACCGCGAGGTTGCGACCGGCAGCCACCGGGATCGTCACCTTGCGGATGGGCACCGACAGAACCTCCTGGAACGTGGCGTTGACCTGCAGCCGGTCGAGATCGGAGAACGCCTCGTTGCCGTGGTCCTCGAGGTGCACGATCAGGCGCAGCAGCTTGTGCGGGCGCACCGCGGTTTCGCCGAATATCGTCCGGATGTTCAGGATGCCGATCCCGCGCACCTCGAGGAAGTCCCGCAGCACCGGCGGGCAGCGGCCCTCGATGGTGTCGGGCGAGATCCGGTAGAGCTCGACGATGTCGTCGGCGATCAATCCGTTGCCGCGCGATATGAGCTCGAGCGCGAGTTCGCTCTTGCCGATCGCCGAGGCGCCGGTGATCAGCACGCCGAGCTCGAGCACGTCCAGGAACACCCCGTGCAGCGTCGTCGATTCGGCGAGCACACGCTGCAGGTAGATGCGGAAAACGTCGACGATGTGCGGCGTCGGGTGCTGCGACGTGACGAGGGCGACCCGGTTCCGCTCGCACATGTCGATCAGGTATTGCGGGACTGTCTCGCCATTGCCGACGACGATCGCGGCGAGCTCGCTGGTGAACAGCCGGTCGATCGAGCGCTGGAACTCGTCCTGCGGCAAGGCTTTCAGGTAGCCGATCTCCGCCGCGCCGAGGATCTGGACGCGGAAAGGATGGATCAGGTTCATGTGGCCGACCTGGCCGATCGTAGGGCGCAATTCGTTCTCGCCGACGAGCTCGCGCTCGCCGCCGTCGCGACCCGCGAGCCAGACCAGGCCGAGACGGTCCCGGTTCTGCTCGAGAAACGTTGCAACGCTTACCTGACGCATCGCGTCCTGACCTCGCTTGGGACTGGGCGGTGGCGCCGCGGCATCAGCCCGCGGGCTCCCAGTGTTCGAACAGGGTGGCGATCCCGCCGGCGTCGGCAGCCGCGGCGAGCCGGTCGCGGAATGCGCGGTCGGAGAACATCTGTGCAAGCTCGGACAGCAGCTGCAGGTGGCGGTCGGTCGCCTGCTCGGGGACGAGCAGCACGAACAGCTGGCCGACCGCCCTGCCGTCCGGCGCATCGAACGCGATCGGCGCGCGCAGGCGCGCGAATGCGCCCACGGGATCGGACAGCCCCTTGATGCGGCCGTGGGGAATCGCAATGCCCTGGCCGAGCCCGGTCGACCCGAGTTTTTCGCGCGCGGCCAGACTCGCTGCGACGCGGCCTCGCGACAGACCCGCGCTTTCCTCGAGCAGGCGCCCCATCGCCTCGAAGAACTGGGGCTTGGTGGCGACGTCGAGATCGATCACGATATTGGACGCCGGCAGGAGCCGCGCGATCTCGCCCATGAACGCTCGCCGGCCGCTCGTCCGGGTCCGGGTCAGTCCGCTCCTTCGGTGCCGGTCGCCGAGCGCGCCGCGACCCCCGCGTCGACGCGGTGAGCCTTCTGCTTCTCCTTGTGCTTCAGCACCTGGCGATCGAGCTTGTCGGCGAGCGCATCGATTGCGGCGTACATGTCGGCCTCGATGCTCTGGGCATGGATGTCCTTGCCGCGCACATGCACGTTCGCCTCCACCCGCTGCTGCAGCTTGTCGACGGAGAGCACCACACTGACGTCGATCACGTGGTCGAAATGCCGGGTGACCCGCTCCAGCTTGGTCATCACATAGGTGCGAATGGCCGGCGTGATTTCGAGGTGATTGCCAGTGAGGTTCAGGTTCATGGAGCTCTCCTTATGGTCTTCGTGGATGGCGTTGCCTTGCTGGCCGGCAAAGCGCAGGCGGCGCCACCCTCATGACACCGCCGGCCGGATCGGGGGGATTTCGGTCAAAGCGCCTTGCGCATGTTCACCGGCGGGATCTGCAGCGCTTCGCGGTACTTCGCGATCGTGCGCCGCGCGACCAGGATGCCCTGCTCGCCGAGCATCTCTGCGATCCGGCTGTCGGTCAGCGGCGTGCGCGCGTTCTCCGCGGCGATCAGCTGCTTGATCAGCGCGCGGATCGCCGTCGCCGATGCGGCGCCGCCGGTGTCGGTGGCGACATGGCTGCCGAAGAAATACTTGAGCTCGAACGTGCCGCGCGGCGTCAGCATGAATTTCTGCGTCGTGACGCGCGAGATCGTCGATTCGTGCAGCGACAGCATGTCGGCGATCTCGCGCAGCACCATCGGCCGCATCGCGACCTCGCCGTGCTCGAAGAAGCGCCGCTGCCGCTCGACGATCGCGCGGGCGACGCGCAGGATGGTGTCGAATCGCTGCTGCACGTTGCGGATCAGCCACTTCGCTTCCTGCAGCTGGGCGGCGAGCTGCTGGTTGGAGCTGTCGCGGTTGCGCGTCAGGATGTCCGCATAGATGCGGTTCAGCCGCAGCTTGGGCATCGCGGCTTCGTTGAGCATCGCGACCCACTGGTTCTTGACCTTGCGGACGATCACGTCGGGAACGACGTAGTTTGCCTCGGCCGTGGAGAACGCGGCGCCCGGCTTGGGGTTGAGGCTGCGGATGAGGTCGCGCACCTCGCGCACCCCGGCATCGTCGGTGTGCAGCAGGCGCTTGAGCTTGGTGAAATCGCGGTTGGCGAGCAGCGCCAGATTGCCGTCGACGACCTTGAGCGCGTCGGCGAGGCGCGGCGTATCGGCGGGCAGGGTCTTCAGCTGGAGCGTCAGGCATTCCGCACAGTCGCGCGCGCCGACGCCGGGTGGCTCGAAGCTCTGCACGTACTTGAGGGCGATCGACAGTTCCTCGGGCTCGATCCCGAGCTCTTCCGGGAACAGCTCCGCGATTTCCTCGAGGGGCGTCGCGAGATAGCCGTCGTCGTCGAGGGCGTCGATCAGCGCGGTGACGATCTGGCGGTCGCGCAGCGGCAGGTTGAGCAGCGCCAGCTGGCCGAGAAGGTGGTCGCGCAGCGTGTTCGAGGCGATCTGCTGCGGCAGGAAATCCTCGTCGTCCGATCCGCTGCGCGTGCCCCAGTCGCCGTCCGTACCGCCGTCGTAGTCCCGGTAATCCTCGGCATCGGGGCCCTCGTCGCGCGTGCCGCGCATCTCCTCGCCGCGGTCGCTGTCGTCGCCGCTGCTCCGG
This sequence comes from Casimicrobiaceae bacterium, assembly GCA_035470905.1. Classification (GTDB taxonomy): domain Bacteria; phylum Pseudomonadota; class Gammaproteobacteria; order Burkholderiales; family Casimicrobiaceae; genus VBCG01. Next base: position 6,052 of record DATIQL010000035.1, on the reverse strand, counting down.
GTGACGCTGTCGTGCTCGTCACCGATGCGGCCGGGTCCGGCGAGCGGTACTTCGACCGGTGGCGCCTCGTCCTCGCCCTCGGCGCGCTCGAGCAGGGGGTTTTCCTGGAGCATCCGCTCCACTTCCGCGTTCAGCTCGATGGTCGACAGCTGCAACAGCCGGATAGACTGCTGCAGCTGGGGCGTCAGCGTGAGGTGCTGCGATAGCTTGAGCTGGAGCGTTTGCTTCACCGGCGTCCGCGGGGTCGTCAGTCTGTCAGCGCCAGTATGGGCGGATTTCCGTCCGGAATCGACGGGGCCATTCGGTCCGCCGCCGCCACGCGCGCGTCAGAGCCGGAAATGCTCGCCCAGATAGACCTTCCGGACATCCTCATTATAAACAATCTCGCCCGGGGCGCCCGAGGCGAGAACCCGCCCCTCGTTGATGATATAGGCCCGATCGCAGATGCCCAGCGTCTCGCGCACGTTGTGATCCGTGATCAGCACTCCGATCCCGCGCTCCTTGAGGAAGCCGATGATCTTCTGGATGTCGAGGACCGCGATCGGGTCGACCCCGGCGAAAGGCTCGTCGAGCAGGATGAACCGGGGACGCGTCGCGAGCGCGCGGGCGATCTCGACGCGCCTGCGCTCGCCGCCGGACAGGGATATGGCGGGCGCGTCAGCGAGATGCGAGATCGACAGGTCCTCGAGCAGGGCGTCGAGGCGGTTCGACAGCGTGTCTTCGTCGAGCCGCTGCAGCTCGAGGATCGCGCGGACGTTCTGCGCGACGGTCAGCTTGCGGAATATCGACGCTTCCTGCGGCAGATACGACAATCCACGGCGCGCGCGGCGGTGGATCGGGAGCCGGGACAGGTCCTCCTCGTCGAGCGCGATCTCGCCGCCGTCGGCTGCGACTAGCCCGACGATCATGTAGAAACAGGTCGTCTTCCCGGCCCCATTCGGGCCCAGGAGTCCGATGACCTCGCCGCTCGCGACCTCGAGCGAGACGTCGTGCACGACGGTGCGCGCCTTGTAGCGCTTGCGCAGATGCGCTGCCGCGAGCTTGCTCACCTGGCGGGCGGACGGGTGTCCGGCGTCAGCGTGAGCGGCGCCGCGGCCTTGCCGGGGGTGGTCGATGGCGCCGGGGAGGTCTTGCCCCCATCGTTTCCCGGGCCCGGTCCGGGTACCAGCGGTGAATCCGACCGCGGCTGGAAAACCCCCCGTACGCGCGAGCCGGGGCCCTCGACGCCGGGCTGGTCGGGCCGTCCTTCCGCCTTGAACACCCCGGTCGCGGCGTTGTAGGAAACGTAGTTGCTGCGGATCTCGTCGCTGCCCTGCTTGAGCAATGCGCGGTCGAAGAGCTCGAGCGTCTGCGTCTGCCCGTCGTAGACGACCCTCTGCGCATAGCCTTCGAAATATTCGTCGGCGCCGTCCTTCTTCTGCCGGAAGCTGACCGGATTGCCCCAAGCGGTCGCCGACAGGGAGTTGTCGGGGTTCTGCTTGAAATCGATGCGGTCGGCGTGGATGGTCAGCGTTCCCTGGGTGATGACCACGTTGCCGCGCAGCGTCCCCTCGCGCTTCTGGAAGTCCACCTGGGCGGGTTGCTCGGCCGAGAAGCTGATCGGCTTGTCGCGGTCGGCCTTCTCTGCGTTCGCGGCCAGGGGCAGGGCCGCCACCGCGGCCAGCGCCAGCCAGGCGAGCGTGCGCAGGGCGCGTGGACGTTCGGTGGAATCAATCACCTGGCCGGTTCCTGGGGTTGAAAGCTGCCGCTGATCTGCGACTTGATGATGACGGTCCTGGCCTTGTTGTCGAACGTCAGGCCTCTGCCGTGGATTATTCCACGCGGCTCTTCGATCGTCACCGGCGCATCGGTGTCGACGCGCTGCTCCTTGGCGAGGACGTGGAGCGAATCGGTCGTCAGGGTCACCGGCCCGCTCGGCCGGCCGTCCTTCGGGGGATTCGGGTCGGCATCGCGCGTCACCTTCACCGCGCCCTGGAAGGCGCCGCTGTTGCGATCGCCCGCGATCGAGCCCTTGTTGGCGGTGATCGTCATCGTCGGACGTCCGGTCTCGGTCAGCATCAGCTTGGGCGAAATCAGCTCCGAGCTGTCGTCGTCGGGAAAATGCTCGGCGCGCCTGGCCGAGAGCTCCTCGCGCAGCCGGCCTTGGGCATCGAAGGTCTGCGCGCGGAAATCCTGGAGGAACAGGTCCGGGTCGTGCCGCTTCGAGCCATCCTCGCGCGCGGCGGGTGTCTGCACCTGCGCATCGAGCCAGTAGGTGAGCGCCGCGAGGCTGCCGAGCAGCAATACCGGCGACCATCCGACGAGGCGGTCCACGAAGCCGCGCGTTCGATCCATCGTCTGCCCGGGCGCCGTTGCGTCAGCCGCGACCGGCCGCCGCTGCGGCCTGCGCGTCGAGGATCAGGTCGGCGAGCTCGCGGACCGCGCCGGTCCCGCCCTCGCGCGAGGTGACGTAGTGCGCATGCGCGCGCACCGGAGCCGGGGCGTGCGGAACGGTGACTGCGAAACCGCACGCCGCGAGCACCGGGATGTCGGGAAGGTCGTCTCCGATGTGCGCGCAGTCCCGCGCATCGAACCCCAGCTCCTCGCGCAGCCGCTCCCAGGCCGAGCGCTTGTCGTGCGAGTCCTGCACGAGATGGGGGATGCGCAGGTGCCGGGCCCGGTGCGCGACCGCGGGCGCCGTGCTGCCGGTGATCCACGCGACGACGATGCCGGCCTTCGCGAGCAGGTTGACCGCGACACCGTCGAGCGCGCAGAAGGCCTTGAATTCGTGCCCGTGGTCGTCGACGTAGATGCGCCCGTCGGTCAGCACGCCGTCGACGTCGCAGGTCAGGAGTCGCACGCGTCGTGCGCGCTCGATGACGTCGGGCTGCATCAGGCGGTTCGCGCGTGCGGGTGGCCGTTCGCCATCAGATCACCTGGGCGCGGAAGAGATCGTGCATGTGCAGCGCACCTTCGAGCCTGCCGTGCGCATCGACGACCACGAGCTGCATGACTCTCGGCGGCGTTTCCATCAGGACGACCGAATCGGCGGCCAGACGCCCCGGCTCGATCGTGCGGGGGGAGCGCGTCATCAGCGCCGCGACGCCGCTCTGCATGACGTCGCCACTGCGCGACAGCGCCCGTCGCAGGTCGCCGTCGGTGAAGATGCCGACGACGCGGTCGTCGTCGTCGACGACCACCGTCATGCCCATGCCCTTGCCGGTCATTTCGACGATCGCGGCGCCGAGCGTCGCGCGCTCGCCCACGCGGGGGACCGCGTCGCCGGTGCGCATGACATCGGCCACACGCGTCAGCAGCCGCCTCCCGAGCGAACCGCCGGGGTGCGAGCGCGCGAAGTCCTCGACCGAGAATCCGCGCGCGTCGAGAAGTGCGAGTGCGAGCGCATCGCCGAGAGCGAGGGCCGCCGTCGTGCTTGCGGTCGGCGCGACGCCCAGCGGACAGGCCTCGGCGTCCACCGCGGCATCGAGGTGCACGTCGGCCGCCTGCGCGAGCGCGCTGTCGCGGTTGCCGGTGACGGCGATCAGCCTGGCGCCGCGGAGCTTGAGGTGCGGCGTCAGCATCACCAGCTCGTCGGTCTCCCCGGAATTGGAGAGCATGACGACGACGTCCTCGGGGGCGATCATGCCGAGGTCGCCGTGGGCCGCTTCGGCGGGATGCACGAAGAACGCCGGCGTGCCGGTCGAGGCCAGCGTCGCTGCGAGCTTGCGTGCGACGTGGCCCGATTTCCCGATGCCCGAGACGACGACCCGGCCGCCACAGCGCAGCATCAGCTCGACGGCCGCGACGAACGGGGTGCCCAGCCGGTCGGCGAGCGCCGAGATCGCGCGCGCTTCGGTGTCCAGCACGTTGCGCGCGAGCGCGAGGGCGCGCGATGCATCGACGGAAGGGGAAGAGGTGTCGCGCATTCAGCCGTGCGCGCCCGCGTGGGCCATCATCCGGCAAAGTATACCGCCGGGGTCGTGCAGCGCCGGCCGACGATTGCGGCCGTGGTAACGTTTCGGCGCCCGCCGACACTCCGATGCCGCAAACGCTGCTCCTCATCCTGATCCTCCTGGCGGCCTCGGTCGTGATCGTGGCCGCATGCCGCGTCCTCCGTCTGCCGCCGATCCTCGGCTACCTGGTCGTCGGCATTGCGCTCGGGCCGCACGCTCTGGGTGTCGTGCCCGACGACGAGGCGACCCGCGGGCTCGCCGAGTTCGGCATCGTGTTCCTGATGTTCTCCATCGGGCTTGAGTTCAGCCTGGCGCAGCTGCGCTCGATGCGCCGTGCGGTGTTCGGGCTGGGGCTCGCGCAGGTCGCCATCACCACGGCGGGCGGCCTGATCTGCATCCATCTGCTGGGCTACGGCTGGCGGGTCGGAGTCGTCCTCGGCGGTGCGCTGGCGATGAGCTCGACCGCAATCGTGTCGAAAATGCTGGCCGAGCGCATGGAGCTCAGCACCATGCACGGTCGCGACGTGATGGGCGTCCTGCTGTTCCAGGACCTCGCCGTCGTCGCGTTCCTGATCCTGATTCCGGCGCTCGCGAGCGCGGGTGGCGGCGGCATTGCCGCGATGGGCGGCGCGCTGATGAAGGCGGGGATCGCGCTGGCGCTGATCCTGTTCCTCGGCCAGACACCGATGCGCAGATGGTTCCATATCGTCGCGCGCCAGCGCTCGTCCGAGCTTTTCGTGCTGAACGTCCTGCTGGTGACCCTGGGCATGGCGGCGTTGACCCAGGCCGCAGGCCTGTCGATGGCCCTGGGGGCGTTCCTCGCCGGCATGCTGATCTCCGAAACCGAGTTCCGCTACCAGGTCGAGGAGGACATCAAGCCTTTCCGCGATGTCCTGCTCGGACTGTTCTTCATCACCATCGGCATGATGCTCGACCTGCGGCTCGTCGCCGCGCAGGGATGGCTCGTGCTCGCGCTGCTCGTCGTTCCCGTCGCGGCCAAGCTGCTCCTGATCGTCGTTCTCTCGCGGGCATTCGGCGCGCCGCTGCCCACGGCGCTGCGTACCGGTTTCTATCTGGCGCAGGCCGGCGAGTTCGCGCTGGTGCTGCTGGCGCTCGCGACCGAGTACGGATTGCTGTCGCGCGATTTCACGCAGGTCGTCCTGGCGTCGATGATCGTCTCGATGCTGATCGCTCCGCTGCTGATCCAGCGCGCGGAGAAGTGGGTGCGCAGGCTGACGGCCAACGACTGGCTGGCGCGTGCCGCGGAGCTGACCCACGTCGCGGCGCGGACCATGGCGCGGCAGGATCACGTCGTGATCTGCGGTTTCGGCCGCAGCGGCCAGAATCTGGCGCGACTGCTCGAGCGCGAGGACATCGCCTATCTCGCGCTCGATTCGGACCCCCAGCGCGTGCGCGAAGCGGCCGACAGCGCGACGGTCGTCTACGGCGATGCGAGCCGGCGCGAGGTGCTCGCCTCGGCGGGCATCGCCAAGGCGCGGGCGCTGGTGATCACCTTCGCCGATACGCCCACCGCGCTCAAGATCCTTCATCACCTCCGGCAGATTCGCCCCGAGCTGCCGGTGATCGTGCGCACGCTCGACGACAGCGAGCTCGACCGGTTGCGCAAGGCAGGGGCGACCGAGGTCATTCCGGAAGTCCTCGAAGGCAGCCTGATGCTGGCATCGCATTCGCTGCTGGTGCTGGGCGTGCCCCTCAATCGCGTGCTGAAGCGCATCCGGGCGATACGCGAGGAGCGCTACGGCCTGTTCCGCGGTTTCTTCCGCGGCGCCAGCGACGCGGCGGACGCCGCCGAGAACCTGCAGCCGCGGCTGCACACGATCGTGCTGGGCGAGCGTGCGCACGCGGTGGGTCGTGCGCTGGACGAGCTGGCGGTGGGTGCGTCGGTCGAGGTCACGGGCGTGCGACGGCAGGGTGCGCGGTCGGTCAAGCCGGAGGGCGATTTCCGCTTCGAGGCGGGCGACGCGGTCGTGCTCCTGGGCCGCCCGGCGGATCTGACGCGCGCCGAGAAGCGGCTGCTCGAGGGGGCGTGACCGCCGGAGCGATGCCGCATCCGCTGTCGCTTTCGGGCATGGCGGGCGGCGATGGGCCTAGCCCCGAGG
>DATIQL010000034.1:0-17569 GCA_035470905.1 Casimicrobiaceae bacterium | reverse complement strand
CCGAAATAGCCGCCGACGCCTCCGGTCCCGATCACCGCAATGCGCATGGGTCCCTCGCCCCGCCCTCACCCCGGCCCTCTCCCGCGAGCGGGAGAGGGAGTTTCGTCGATCCGACCGTCTCCCGCGAGCGGGAGAGGGAGGTCTCAATATCGGTAACTGTCGGGCTTGTACGGCCCGCTGCGATCGACGCCGATGTAGCGCGCCTGCCGGTCGGAGAGCTCGGTCAGCGTCGCGCCGAGCTTCGACAGCTGCAATCGCGCAACCTTCTCGTCGAGGTGCTTGGGCAGCACGTAGACGCCGACCGGGTACCGGCCCGAGCCCTGCTTGGCATCGGTCCACAGCTCGATCTGCGCCATCACCTGGTTGGCGAACGACGAGCTCATCACGTACGACGGGTGCCCGGTCGCGCAGCCGAGGTTCACCAGGCGCCCTTCGGCCAGCAGGATGATCCTCTTGCCGTCGGGAAAGATCACGTGGTCGACCTGGGGCTTGATGTTGTCCCACTGGCAGGCCTTGAGGCCGGCGACGTCGATCTCGTTGTCGAAGTGGCCGATGTTGCACACGATCGCGTTGTTCTTCATGCGCTTCATGTGCTCGAAGGTGATGACGTCGATGTTGCCCGTCGCGGTGACGAAGATGTCGGCCTTGTCGCAGGCATCGTCCATGGTCACGACGCGGTAGCCCTCCATCGCCGCCTGCAGCGCGCAGATCGGGTCGATCTCGGCGATCCACACCTGCGCCGACAGCGCGCGCAGCGCCTGGGCCGATCCCTTGCCCACGTCGCCATAGCCGTTCACGACGGCGATCTTGCCGGCGATCATCACGTCGGTGGCACGCTTGATCCCGTCGACCAGCGACTCGCGGCAGCCATACAGGTTGTCGAACTTGCTCTTGGTCACCGAATCGTTGACGTTGATCGCGGGGAAACCCAGCCGACCTTCCTTGTGCATCTGGTAGAGGCGCTTGACGCCGGTGGTCGTCTCCTCGGTGACACCCTTGATGCCGGCCTTGAGGCGCGAGTAGAACTTCGGGTCGGCGGCGAGGCGCTTGGCGATCGCCGCGAACAGCGCCGACTCCTCCTCGTTCGCCGGATGTGCAATCACCGACCGGTCGTGCTCGGCCTGCGCGCCCAGATGGACGAGCAGCGTCGCATCGCCGCCGTCGTCGAGGATCATGTTCGGCGCCTGCCCGCCGCTCCACTCGAAGATCCGGTGCGTGAATTCCCAGTAGCGCTCGAGGGTTTCGCCCTTGTAGGCGAACACCGGCGTGCCGCGGGCGGCAATCGCCGCGGCGGCGTGGTCCTGCGTCGAATAGATGTTGCACGACGCCCAGCGGACCTCGGCGCCCAGCGCCTGAAGCGTCTCGATCAGGACGGCGGTCTGGATCGTCATGTGCAGGCTGCCCGCGATCCGGGCGCCGCGCAGCGGCTGCCCGGGCGCGAATTCCTCGCGGATCGCCATCAGGCCAGGCATCTCGGTTTCGGCGATCGCAATTTCCTTGCGACTCCAGTCGGCAAGCGACAGGTCGGCGACTTCGCAATCGGCGAACTTGCCCGTCTCGTTCACAGCGTTCATCGGTCACTCCGTTGGAAACGAGCGACGAGGAAGGGGGCCGGGGCGATGCGACTGCCCGTTGCCCGCGGACTCCGTCGCGGTTCAACGAGCGCAGTTGCAAAAGTGGCAGCATGCCGGGGCACCTCGCCGGGGCACCATGCCCACCCCGAGCCTGGCCCGGCGGGTCGATGCCTGCGCGGGTTGCAACGCTCCTCGGGGCGTAGAGGAATCCGGATTGTACCGCAGCCCGGTCAGCGCAACTCGCGCTTCCCGCGCAGCACCAATGCAATGCTCGCGAGCACGACCGCGCATCCGGCCATCGGCGCGAACGAAAGTCCGGCCACGCCCGTCGCGTCCCAGAGGGCGCCGCTTGCGACGGCGACGACCACTGCCGCGCCGTAGCTCAGCGTGAAGACCCCGGCGGAGGTGCGGGCGACGTCCTCGGGGGGGCACAGCAGCGCGGGCAGCGTGAGCCCGAGGATCAGCGCGGCGGCATCGGAAAAGCCGAGCAGGCCGGCGAAGAGCGGTGTCACGGGTCCGACCGCGAACACCAGACCCGCGATCGCGGTCAGCGACAGCGCGCCCGAGAGGACGTAGGGCCAGGCGCGACGCTCGAGCCTGCGCGCGATGGCGAGCAGCAGCAGCGATGCCGGGATCTGCCCGAAATTCAGCGCCGTCAGCGTCGAGCTGATCAGATCGGGCCGCCCCTCGTGCGTCAGGTAGATCGGGATGAACGCATTGGTGCCGAAATAGATCGCGTTCACGCAGCAGAACAGCACGCCCAGCCGCCAGACGAGGCCGCGATGCCAATCGGGCAGCCAGCGCCTCGGCTTGCCTTTCATCGCGAGGAACGGATCCGGAAACCGCGGTGCACGGAAATGCACGAGCAACGCCGTCAGCGCGATCGGGATCGCCCACAGCGCCAGCGCCACACGCCAGCTGCCCCCGGCGAGCGGCAGCACGACCGGGAGCATCAGCAACACCGGGATCACCTCGCCGACCAGCAGGCCGTTCGTATAGGTCGCGGTCCCCAGCGCGATCTGCGGCAGGGGCATCCAGTGGCGCACCGTCGTCGGCATCACCGGCTGCATGATCGCCACGCCGGCGGACATGGCGATGCTGGCGAGGAGGAGCACCGGGAAGCTGAAGGCAAGTCCGCGCAAGGCGGCGCCGGCGGCGACGATCGCAAGCCCGCCCACCAGGGCGCCGCGCACCCCGATGCGGGCGACCAGCAGCGCGCCGCCCAGCGCGGCGAGCGCGAACAATGCGGGCGCGATGCTGCCGAGGATGCCGACCTCGGTGGCGGAGAGGCCGAAATCGCTGCGGATCATCGGGATCACCGGCGGCACCGCGAGGATCGTCAGGCGCAACGCGATCCCGGACAGCCACAGCAGCAGCAGCGACATCCAGATCGACGGGTCCTCTGGCCTCCTAGGGTCGTCGATCATCCCGGCCCGCCGACGGGATCGGATCGCGGCGCGACGGGTGGCGCCCCGGGCGCCTCCTGCGCGAGCAATGCGTTGGCGAGGCTCGATTCGCGCTTGTAGAAACCCTCGGTGTGGAAGGTTTCCTCGAGCGCGTACAGCTCGTAGTCGAGGTGATGGCAGATTTCATGGCAGAGCGTGCGCAGGAACGTCCGGAAGGCGACGACCTGTCGGCGGGCGGCGGTGCGCATCCACACGCTGATCGTCGCCGGCCTGCCGCCGTCTTCCGGCTCGTAGAGGCCGTGCAATTCGCCGTAATCGTCGGCGGGGCGTCGCGCAAGCACGCGGATCGCGATCCGCGGCACGTGGAAACCGCGTGTCAGCGCGTCGACGAGGTCCTGGCAGGCCCGGCGCACTGCGCTGCGGTCGTCGGCCGCCAGCGCCGCCCGGATCCTCGCGACGCATTCGCCTGCCGAAACCTCCGGCGGCAGCCCAAGGCCGTCGATCGCATCGCTCGCGCGGTAGATGCGCTGGCGCGCCGCGGACAGGCGCTCGTAGTAGGCGAAAGGCACGGACGGCGCAAGGGGCGGGGAACGGGCGCTCGCCAGGCAACCTGCAATGGCCGGAATGAAAGGGGCCGCCACGGCGGCCCCGGATGTGCGAGCGTACGCGCGCTGCCGCTGGATCAGGCCTTCTTGATCTTTTCCAGCATCTTGAAGATGCCCTTCGGTGCGCCGACGAACATGCGCTTGAAGGTCTTGGGCAGGCAACGGCGCTCGAGGGTGTTGCGGCGGGTGCGGCTGCGTTCGGCCATCGGGGTTCTCCAGTCGGTCGGGTTCCGCGACGTCGGTACGCGGAAAGCCGGCCATTATACCTGCTAGCGCTGGCCGGCCTTGGGACCCCGGAACACCGCGGCGGCTTCGCGTGGCGCGCTGCGCGTGTACTGCGGCGGCGGGAGGACGGTCGCCCCGAGCACGGCAGCGGCATGCCAGGGCCAGCGCGGATCCCACAGGAACGCGCGAGCCATCGCGATCATGTCGGCGTCCCCCGCGGCGACGATGGCCTCCGCCTGGTCTGCCCCGGTGATGAGCCCGACGGCCACGGTGACGGCGCCAGTCGCCCGCCTGATCTCGCGCGCGAAGCCGACCTGGTAGCCGGGGCCCAGCGCGATCGTCTGCAACGGCGACACGCCGCCGCTCGAGGCGTCGATGAAATCGCAGCCGCGCGCGACCAGCAGGCGCGAGAGCTCGACCGATTCCGCAAGCGTCCACCCGCCGTCCACCCAGTCGGTGCAGGACAGGCGCACGCCCAGCGGCCGCGATTCGGGCCACACGGCACGCACCGCATCGAACACCTCGAGCGGGAAGCGCACGCGCGCCTCGAAGCTGCCCCCGTAGCGGTCGCTGCGACGATTGGCCAGCGGCGACAGGAACTCGTGCAGCAGGTAGCCGTGCGCCATGTGGATCTCGAGCGCATCGATGCCTGCACGGCCGGCACGCTGCGCGCTGTCGGCGAATGCGTCGCGGATGCGCGCAAGATCGTCAGGCCCGAGCTCGGCCGGCGGCGGTTCGCTGGCGCCGTGCGGGACCGGCGATGGCGCGACGGGCAGCCAGCCGCCCTCCTGCGGCGGCAGCAGCGTCCCACCTTCCCAGGGGCGGCGCGACGAGCCCTTGCGGCCGGCATGGGCGAGCTGCATCGCCACCGGCATCGGCGGCGACAGCGAGCGGGCGCGGGCGAGGGTATGCGCGAGCGCCTGCTCGCAGGCGTCGTCGTACAGACCGAGGCAGCCGGGGGTGATGCGTCCTTGCGCGGAAACCGCGGTTGCCTCGATCGTGAGCAGTCCCGCCCCCGACATCAGCAGCTGACCCCAGTGGACGAGGTGCCAGTCGGTGGCTCGGCCGTCGATGGCCGAGTACTGGCACATCGGCGAGACGACGATGCGGTTGGCGAGCCCGAGTCCGCGCAGGGCGAACGGGTCGAACAGCCTGGCGATGCTTCGAACCTCAGTCGGCGGCGACGGGCGTGCGCAGGCCTGCGGCCTCGCGCAGTTCCGCGGCCTTGTCGGTCGCTTCCCAGGTGAATTCGGGCTCGTCGCGTCCGAAATGACCGTAGGAAGCGGTCTTGCGGTAGATCGGCCGCAACAGGTCGAGCATCCGGACGATTCCTTTCGGCCGCAGGTCGAAATGCGCCTGCACGAGCTCGGCGATGCGCTCGTCGGGAATGCGACCGGTGCCCTCGGTATAGACGGTCACGTTGATCGGCTTCGCGACGCCGATCGCGTACGAGACCTGGACCTGGCATTGGCGCGCGATGCCCGCCGCGACGACGTTCTTCGCGACGTAGCGCGCCGCGTAGGCCGCAGAACGATCGACCTTCGACGGGTCCTTGCCCGAGAACGCGCCGCCGCCATGAGGCGCCGCCCCGCCGTAGGTGTCGACGATGATCTTGCGCCCGGTGACGCCGGCGTCCCCGTGGGGGCCGCCGATCTCGAAGCGCCCGGTGGGATTCACGAGGAAGCGCGCACCGGCGAGCATGTCCTTCGGAAACACCGGCTTGACGATTTCCTCGATGACCGCCTCGGCCAGCTCCTTCTGGCGGTCGTTCATGCTCGGATGATGCTGGGTCGAGAGCACGACCGTATCGACGCTCCTCGGCTTGCCGTCGACGTAGCGCACGGTGACCTGCGATTTCGCGTCCGGCCGCAGCCACGGCAGCCGGCCGTCGCGGCGGACTTCGCTCTGCCGCTGCACGACACGGTGGGCGTAATAGATCGGGAACGGCATCAGCGTCGGCGTCTCGTCGCAGGCGTAGCCGAACATCAGCCCCTGGTCGCCTGCACCCTGATTCAGGTAATCGTCGGAGGCGCGGTCGACCCCCTGGGCGATGTCCGGCGACTGGCGGCCGTAGCAGACCATGACGGCGCAACCGTCGGCATCGAAGCGCAGTGCCGGGTCGTTGTAGCCGATGCGGCGGATGGTGTCGCGCGCCACACGGCTGTAGTCGACGTTGGCACTGGTCGTGATCTCACCGGCCATCACCACCAGCCCGGTCGAAACGAGCGTCTCGGCCGCGACGCGACCGGTCGGGTCATGCTCTAGAATCGCGTCGAGCACTGCATCGGAAATCTGATCCGCGACCTTGTCCGGATGGCCTTCCGACACCGATTCCGACGTGAACAGAAACTCGCTCATTGCCGCTCCCGCTGTTGCGAATCTTGCCTCGCATCGTCCCGATCGTCGTCCCGATCGGACGTGGCGAGCAAGCCGGGGCATTCTAGCAGAGGCCCCGGGCTGCCCCTGGGCGCCCAGTGGACACGCGACCGCGGCGCTGCCCGCGCCGGATGCACGCGATGCCCGTGCGCCCCGCGGCTGCGTGCGGCTGACGACCGGTCGGGTGCGGCCATGAGCGCCAATATCCGCAGCGCGAGCGACGCCGCGATCGCCGAAGCGGCGAGGCTGCTGCGCGCGGGCGAGCTCGTCGCGTTCCCGACCGAAACGGTCTACGGCCTGGGCGCCGACGCGTCGAACCCGGTCGCATTGCGCCGGCTGTTCGAAGCCAAGGGACGTCCTGCCGACCACCCGGTGATCGTGCACGTCGCCGACTTCGCCCAGGCCGAGCGCTGGGCGGCGGCGATGCCAGCCGGCGCGCGTGCGCTCGCCGAAGCGTTCTGGCCCGGGCCGCTGACCCTGATCGTGCCCCGGTCGGCGCAGGTGGGCGACGCCGTGACCGGAGGACAGGCGAGCGTGGGCCTGCGCGCGCCTTCGCACCCGGTCGCCCGCGCCCTGCTCGCCGAATTCGGGGACGGCATCGCGGCGCCGTCGGCCAACCGCTTCGGACATGTCTCGCCGACGACCGCGCAACACGTCGCCGACGACCTGGCCGACGCGGTCGCCCTGATCCTCGACGGCGGTCCCTGCGACGTCGGCATCGAGAGCACGATCGTCGCGTTCGACGGCGACACGCCGCTGCTGCTGCGTCCCGGGGGCATCGCCGCCGACGCCATCGCCAGGGTGCTCGGTCGCACGCCGGCCCCGGGCGGCGCATCGGCACCTCGCGCATCCGGGACGCTCGCGTCGCACTATGCACCGCGCACGCCTTCGACTCTGGTGTCCGGAGAAGCGCTGCGTGCCGAGCTCGTGCAACTCGCCGACCGCGACGAGCAAGTCGCCGTCCTCGCCCGCGACGTCGCGATACCGGAGGGGTTCGATGGCCTTTGGATCCGGGCGCCGCGCGATGCCGCCGCGTATGCGCGCGCGCTCTACGCGAACCTGCGCGAGCTCGACGTCGCGGGCGCCGACTCGATCCTGATCGAGGACGTCCCGGGCGATCGCACCTGGGCGGCGGTGCGCGACCGGCTGATGCGGGCAACCGCAGGCATCGACGACGATCGCGATTGACCCTGCGGCTGCGGCACGGCGCCGCAGCGGCCATCGAAGACCTGGGTGAGGAAAGGCGTGATGGCATCGACCAGCCGCATTTCCGCGCTCGCGTAGAAGTGGTCGGTATCCCGGACAGTCACCGCGCGCGAGCAATCGTCGCGCGGGAGTTCCGCCACGCGTCCGGGATTGCTCGCGACCACCGGCGGCAGCTCACTGGCGGCAATGACGTCGAGAACCGGCATGCGCGGACGCATCGAGAACGGCACTGCCATGCCCACCGGCACCCATGCCGATATCGGGGGCACGCCGGGACGGGCAGCGTCGTGCGCGAGCCAGGCATCCACCATCGCGGCGCCAAGGCTGTGCGACACCACCGCCACCTTCGGATAGCCATGCTCGTGGAGGAACGCGAGCGCGGCGGACAGCCGCTCGCCGGCCTCTGGGTAGAGGCCGACGTAGTCCTCCGGCCGCGCGTCGGCAGCGAGCACCGGCATCTGCACCGACAGCGTCGCAAATCCGCGGTCCGCGAGCGCAGTCCGCAGGACGCCGATGACTTCCCAGTCCGGGTTCACGCCCAGGCCATGGACGACGATGACCGCGCCTTTCGCCGGCCCCGAGGGCTTGGTGTAGAGCGCCAGCACGCGCGGCCGATGCCTGGTCGCCAACCACACGACGTCGCCGACGACGACCTGCGGCGCGACCTGCTCGGCCCAGCGATCCTCGCGCCCCAGGTCGGGAACGGTGCCGCCGACTGGCGCGGCGGCGGCAAGCGTCGCGACCAGTGCGCTCACGAGCATGCTGGCGTTGGACGGAAATCGCATCTGCACCCCTACAGCCCGATCGCCGCGAGCGACGCGGTCGTGACGATCCTGGTGATGCCGCCCCAGGCGGCAAAATGGCGCACCGGCTGCCCCAGCAGCGGATCCTCGTCGACGAGCGTCGATGCGTCGAGCCCGGTCACCCGCGCGATCGCCGCGGTTTCCATCGCGACGACACGCGCATCGGCAAGCGCGTAGAGCACCGGGGCCTGCAAGGCGTTGGCGAAGAACGCCGCGCTGTGGCCGACGCCCGAGAGCAGGCCGATGAGCCGTATGCCCTGCGCCCGCAGCAGCGCGAGCACTGCAGCGTGATGCGCGAGGTACTGCGACAGCAGGCGCATCTCGGCTGCGCGCGACACCGCGTGGCCCGCCGAGTCCTCGACCAGCACGATCGCAGCGGGCGTCCCGCCGCGAGGCGCGGCGATGTGGAGCAGCAGCGCGCTGTCCTGCGCATGCGCATCGGCGGGCCCGAACGCGGCGCCGGAATTCGGCGGGGTGAGCCAGCATTCCGGTCGGCGCCACAGGCGGCCATCGCGGTCGACGGGCGTCGCCCCGTCGAAACACGGCAGCGCCTCGAACGCCGGCATGCGCGTCGGCTCGCCGGAGATCCGGGCCGAGAGCATCGTGTGCATCGCGTACACCTGCGACTCGAATGGCGCGCGATCCCGTGCGGCGCGCGTCACCCACGCGCGCACCACCTCGGCATCGTCGGCGAGGAGCTCGACATGGCCCGCCTGATTTCGGGTCGCGGCCCCGAACACGTTGTCGACATCCTGCGCATCGTCGGCGTCGATCTCCCATTTGCCGTGGACCGATTCGAGCACCCGCGGACCCGACAGGCCGAACCGCGAGCCGGGCAGGAGCGCCAGGCGGTCGGCGGCGCAGGCGAGCACCGACGCGCCGCCGAAGACGTGGCCGACGGCGATCGCGAGAACCGCGAGACCCTCGACACGCGCATCGAGCAATTCCCGGAGCACGCGCGCCAGCGCGAGCTCGGCGACATTGGCCTCGTGCAACCGGACGCCGCCGGAGGCCAGCAGCAGCACGACAGCCACGGGGCGCTCACGGCGCGCGCACTCGAGCATCGCGAGCAGCGCCGCGCCGTGGCGCTCGCCGACGCTGCCGGCGAGGTAGCGCTCGTCCTGCGCCGCGGCGAGCACCGGCTGGCCGTCGACGCGGATGCGCGCGACGACGATGCCGTCATCGTCGCGGGGGACGATCCCGTAACGCGCGAGATGCGGGCTGGCCCCGGGGGGCGCGAAGAGCTGCATGCTGCCGGCATCGGCGAGCGCGGCAATGCGCTGCTGCGGCGGCGCCGCGGCGAGGGGCCCCCTGGCGCCGCCGTGATCGTGAGCGAGGCTTTGCATCGGTATGGAATAATGCCCCGATTTCGCCCCGCACGCGTATCCGCAGCCCGCGACCGCGCCGCGGCCGTCCGCCGCGGACTTGGCGGGTGACCTGCGGCGCAGCCGGCAATCTCCCCGCCTCGCCACGATGAACGCCAATCTCTACGCCCTCGTCGAATCGCACGTTCCGGACGGCCCGGAGCAACCGTGCATGCTGGTTCCCGGCGGACCCGTCGTCCATTATGGCGAGCTCCTGGAGGAATCGGCGCGCATCGCCAATGCGCTGGTCGCGGCAGGCTGCCAGCCCGGCGACCGCGTCGCGGTGCAGGTCGAGAAGCAGTGGCAGGTCGTCGCGCTCTACCTCGCGTGCCTGCGCGCGGGCCTCGTCTACCTGCCCCTCAACACCGGGTACCAGAAGACCGAGCTCGCGTACTTCTTCGACGACGCGAAGCCGCGTGTCATCGTCTGCCGCCCCGAGGCCCTCGGTGCCGTGGCCGCGCTCGCCGGCGCGGCGACGGTGCTGACGCTCGACGCGAACGGCGGCGAGATCGGCGACCGCGCGCGCGAGCAGCCGGCGCTGTTCCAGACGGTCATGTCGCGACCCGACGATCTCGCCGCGATCCTGTACACGTCGGGCACGACGGGCCGGTCCAAGGGTGCGATGCTGACCCACCGCAATCTCGCGTCGAACGCGCTGGCCCTGGTCGAGGCCTGGGGTTTCACGCGCGGGGACGTGCTGCTGCATGCGCTTCCCGTCTTCCACGTGCACGGGCTGTTCGTCGCCGTCCACTGCGCGCTGCTGGCGGGCGCAAGAATGCTCTGGCTGCCGAAGTTCGACGCCCGCGAGGTCGTCGACCTGTTGCCCGCAGCGACGGTGATGATGGGCGTGCCGACCTTCTATGCGCGCCTGCTCGCGGAGGAGGCCTTCACCCGCGACGCCTGTCGCAACACGAGGCTGTTCGTGTCGGGCTCCGCGCCGCTGCTGCCCGAGACCTTCGACGCCTTTCGCGCCCGAACGGGCCGGACGATCCTCGAACGCTACGGAATGACCGAAACCGGGATGATCGCGTCGAACCCCCTCGACGGCCCGCGCGCCGCGGGAACGGTGGGCCTGCCGCTGCCCGGCATCTCGGTGCGCGTCGTCGATGCCGCGGGCGGGCCCTGCGGGCCGGGAACCGTCGGCAGCGTCGAGGTCAAGGGACCGAACGTCTTCGCCGGCTACTGGCGCATGCCCGACAAGACCCGCGAGGAATTCACGGCCGACGGCTGGTTCCGGACCGGCGACATGGGCGACTGGGTGGCGGACGGCGAGGCGAAAGGCTATCTGCGGCTGGTCGGCCGCTCCAAGGACATGATCATCAGCGGCGGCCTCAACGTGTACCCGAAGGAGATCGAGGAGCGCATCGACGCGCTGCCGGGCGTGGCCGAGTCGGCGGTCATCGGGGTTCCGGATGCCGATTTCGGCGAGGCGGTGACGGCTGTCGTCGTCGCCAGGCCGGGGCATGCCCTCGACGAGCGCGCGATCATCAGCGCGCTCAAGGGCGAGATCGCCGGGTTCAAGGTGCCCAAGCGCGTGCACGTCGTCGCCGAGCTGCCGCGCAACGCGATGGGCAAGGTGCAGAAGAACCTGCTGCGCGAACGCTATTCGCCCTGAAACCCCGTTCGGCCTGACACCTGCGGCGACGCGCCGCGATCGTCCGTGCCGGCTGCGGCGCCTGCGCGACCGCCCCAGCTTCCGAGCGTATGCAAATGCCCGAGCTGCGCGTCGTCGCGCAGGAACCGCGGCTGCGCTGCATCCGGGACCGATCCGTCGAACAGCGCAGGAATCGTCGCCCGCAGCCCCGCCCGGGTGTCGGGGTCCTCGAGCGCGCGCGCAAGCCGCGCGTGATCGGCCCAGACCGGGCGGCCGCGGGCAACCTGCAGGTAGACGCTGCCGGTGGCCTGGTCGGCGAAGCTGACCTCGGCGAAGCGCTGCACGCAGCGCGCCAGGAAGCCCGCGTTCTTCTCCGGCGCGAGCAGCGTCCGGTCGGGGTAGAGGAACTCCGGCGCCCGGGCATCGATGTCGATCCTGCAGAACCGCTCGACGTCCAGCAGGCTCCTGACGTCGAGCACGCCCATCCTGCGATTGCGACCGAAGGCGACCGTGCGCGGCCGCTCGCCGACGGCAACGCTGTTGTCCAGAAACTCGAAATGCACGTCCTTGTCGTCGCGCTCGACCCAGGTGAAGAAAAGGTCGGGCATTCCGGAGTACGCCTCGACCGAATGGGCGAGCGTGTCATCCACCGCCTTGTAGCGCCCGACGTCGAGCCCGCGCTTCCACGCCCGCTCGACGAGCATCTCCGGAGGCGCGATCATGAAGAACAGGTAGACGAGCTGGCCGAAACGCGTCAGCAGGTTGCTGCCGGCCTCGTTGGAATCGGGCGCGAAGCTGTCGAAGCGGAAGCGGTCGATCAGCAGGTGCGGCATCGCGCCGCTCTCCGCCTTGCGCGCCATGTAGCGATCGAGCTTCTGGTCGATGATCTGCAGCTCCTCGCCGCTGAAGGCCCCCCCGTAGCGGAATGCCGCTCCGAGCCGGCCATAGTCGATCAGTTGCTTGCGCCAGATGTCGGGGCTGATCAGCGCGAATTCGGCCCAGTTCACCCCGATGTCGCCGGCGAGCTTCTTCTGCAGCGGCCGCAGCGTGCTCTTGCCCGATGCCGACGGGCCCTTGGTGTTCATGACGACGGGCCGCTCCTGCCGCGGCAGGAGCATGTAGCCGTCTGCCCGCGCGGCATCCGCCACGCAGCCGTCGATCAGGCGGCCGATTCCGTCGCTTGCGAACTCGTTGCACGCGAGGTCGACGGCGAGCGAAACGATGAGGTCGCGGCTGCCCCAGATCCGCCCATGGCGTATGACGACCGCCGACACGACTTTCGCGAGGGCGCGGTACCCGGCACGTTCGATGCCGGTGGCTTCGCGTGCGCCGCTGCGCCATTCGGCGACCAGTCGCGCCTGCGCATCGTCGTCGGGCTCCGGAACGGCAGCGGCGCCGCGAGCGGACGCGAACAACCGCCACAACCGCGTGCGCGCCGGCGCGAGCGCTGCCGGACCGCTCGACGCGGCGGGCAGCGGCAGCGCGCGCCCGATCTCGCGGTCGATCATCGCGGCGAGATCGCTGCGCGCATCGGCATGGATCGACACCACCTCGTCCATTCGCGGCTCGACGTGCCGGGCGAGGATGCGGCCGGTCATCCTTCGGAAATTGATGCCCAGATCCTCGATCCGGGATCCGTCCGGCACCGACAGGTCGGCCGTCACCCGGATCAGCAGCTCGTGCAGCGCGAGCCTTTGCGGCCGGAAGGCGACCAGATCGTCGTAGTCGAGGCCGGTCAGGTCGCGCAACTCGCGCGCCTTTGCCATTCCGGTAAAGACGTTGTCCGCGCGCAGGATCGTGCACTGGTCGCGCAGCGCGTCGGGCACCTCGGACCGGATGCCGGGGTTCCATGGCCCCGGCGCGAGGTCCCCGGCTGCCGTCGGCGCCGTCATCGCGGGCCGTCCCCGCGCCCCGCCCGGAGCGGATCGCCCTTCATATAAGGGTTGCTGATGGGTTGGATAAGAAAAGCAAAATGGCGTCTATGGACTTCGCTCCGTAGGATACCCCCGAGGGTTACCTCCCGGCGCGATCGCCGGCCGAGGGAGCCGAACACATCCAGCGAGGGAGGATCGATGAAGATCGCGATCATCGGCGCAGGGGCCGTCGGGGGCCTGGTCGGGGCGAGGCTGGCGCTCGCCGGCAAGCAGGTCACGTTCATCGCGCGCGGCGCGAACCTGGACGCGATTCGCCGGAACGGCATGAAGCTGATCATGGGCGACGGGACCGAGCAGGTGGCGAAGGACGTCTTCGCGACCTCCGATTATGGCGCGGCGGGGGCGCAGGATCTCGTGATCCTCGCGATGAAGGCACACCAGGTCGAGGCCGTGGCCAACGACGTGCCCCGGCTGTTCGGCCCGGAGACCGCGGTGATCACGATGCAGAACGGCATCCCGTACTGGTATTTCCACAGGCACGGGGGCGAATTCGAGGGCACGCCGGTCCACAGCGTCGACCCGAGCGGGACCATCAGCCGGCGCATACCCGCGGAGCGGGTGATCGGCTGCGTCGTCTATCCGGCATCGGAGCTGATCGCGCCGGGCGTGGTCAGGCATATCGAGGGAAACCGCTTTCCGGTGGGCGAGCTCGACGGCTCGATCACCGCTCGGGTCACGCGGGCGTCGCAATGCCTGATCGACGCAGGGTTCAAGGCCCCGGTGCTGGAGGACATCCGCGCCGAGATCTGGCTCAAGCTGTGGGGCAACCTGACGTTCAATCCCATCAGCGCGCTGTCGCGCGCAACGCTGGTCGACATCTGCCGCGACCCGGCGACGCGTCAGCTCGCCGCGGCGATGATGACCGAGGCGCAGGCAATCGCCGAAAAGCTCGGAATCCGCTTCCGGGTGAGCCTCGAGCAGCGGATCGCCGGCGCCGAAAAAGTCGGTGCGCACAAGACCTCGATGCTGCAGGACGTCGAGGCAGGGCGCCCGCCCGAGATCGAAGCGCTGGTCGGATCGGTGGTCGAGCTCGGGCGCCTGACGAGCACTCCGACCCCGCACATCGCCGCGGTCTACGCGCTGGTGAGCCTGCTCGCCCGGCAGATTGCCCCGAGCGCACGGTCGGGACACCCCTCCGCGGTCGCTGCGGCCCCGGTTTCCCTCGCGCCGACCGCAATGGCGGCCTGACGGCTCAGGTCCCGGGGCGCGGAGTCCCTCAAGCGGACTGCATGGCAGCGGGGCCCGAAGGCGCGGAGGCCTGGGCGGCATCGAGCATCCGGCGCCGCATCGGCATGATCACGAACTTGGCGAGCAGGCCGGCCGCGATGCTCATGCATGCGGCAACCCACAGCACTGTGGTCCAGCTTCCGGTCGTCGCCTTCATGACGCTCGCCAGGGGGACGAGCAGCGAGGCCGTTCCCTTCGCCGTATAGAGGAAGCCGTTGTTGGCCGCGGCGTACTTCGAGCCGAAGGTGTCGCCGCTGACCGCAGGGAAGATCGAGAAGATCTCGCCCCAGCACAGGAAGATCAGGGGTGCGAAGATCAGGAAGCCGACCGGATGGTGGCCGAATTCCATCAGGCCCAGCATCGACAGGCCCTCGCCGACGAAGACGACCAGCATCGTGTTCTCGCGGCCGATGTGGTCGGATATCCACCCGGTGAGCGGCCGCGTGAAGCCGTTGGCGAGATTGTCGATCGCGAGCGTCAAGGTAAGCAGCGGCATCGTGGCGCCGAACACCAGCATCGGCACGCTCGCGACACCGTAGTCCTTGGCGATCGGCGCGATCTGGGCCGCGGCCATCAACCCGCCGGCGCCGACCAGCACGAACGCGACATAGAGCAGCCAGAACACCGGCGTCCTGAACATCTCGCCCGGCGTGAAGTCGCGCTTGCTCTTGGGGTTGGTCCGGGTGCTGACCGCGACCGCCAGCGCCTTGGCGGGCGGACGGATCAGGAACATCGACAGCGCGACGATGGCGCCGCCCTGGATCAGGGCGAACGTGAAGAACGCGTGCTGATAGCCGGCCGTGTGGATCATGCTGGAAATCGGGATCACCGTGATCGCGGCGCCGGCGCCGAACCCGGCGGCGGTCAATCCGGCGGCAAGTCCCCGCTTGTCCGGGAACCACTTGAGCGCATTGCCCACGCAGGTCCCGTAGACGCAGCCGGCGCCGACGCCGGCGATCACGGCTGCAACGTACAGAACCGGCAGCGACGCAGCCACCGAGTTGATGACCCAGGCGATCGCCACCAGCACCCCGCCCAGCATGACCACCGGACGCGGACCGAATTTGTCCATCGCCCAACCCTCGACTGGCACCAACCAGGTCTCGGTCAGCACGAATGCGGAAAAGGCGACCTGGATTGCCGCCTTGGTCCAGCCCATCCTGTCGTGCATCGGATTGACGAACAGCGTCCACCCGTATTGCAGATTCGCGATCATGGCCATGCAGACGACGCCCATCGTCAGCTGCGCCCATCGGCTCTTGAGGCCCGTATACCGCGTCAAATGCTGCGATTGCACTTCATTCACCACGCCTTCCTCCTGGGAAATCTGCAAGGAGTCGCAGATGCGACCCTGTGCCACTGCGATGGTCACCCGGCTTCTTGATGTTGTATCGCGGATGTCGTCCGGCAATTGCGCACTCCTGCCGGCAAATCGGGGCCCGCTGTCGCGCCCGATCCTCGGCGCGACAGCCGCAGCCAATGCTTCGATTGGTCGCTCCCCCCGACCCGGTCGCTTCGACGCCCGTCAGTCGACGGGCTGCTCCTCCGCGAACTTGTCCGCCTTCGCTGGCCGGATGCGCTTCAGCAGCTTCGAGATCAGCGGCCAGAACAGCATTACCATCGCCAGCGTCGAGATGCCGCCGACCAGCCCGTTCGACCACAGGATCGACAGGCTGCCCTGCGACATCAGCATCGCCTGCCGGAAGGCGCTCTCCGCGCTGTTGCCGAGCACCAGCGCGAGGACCAGCGGCGCGAGCGGGTAATCCAGCTTCTTGAACAGGTAGCAGATCACGCCGAAACCCAGCATGAACCAGATGTCCTGCATCGCGTTGTTGACCGTGTACGCGCCGATCGCGCAGATCACGACGATCACCGGGGCGATGATCGAGAAAGGGATGCGCAGGATCGCCGCGAACAGCGGCACGAGACTCAGCACGACGATCAGGCCGGCGACGTTGCCGAGGTACATGCTGGCGATCAATCCCCAGACGAAGTCGGGCTTCTCGGCGAACAGCAGCGGCCCCGGCTGCAGGCCCCAGATCAGCAGGCCACCGAGCAGCACCGCCGCGGTCGGCGAGCCGGGGATACCCAGGGTGATCATCGGCAACAGCGCGCTCGTGCCCGCGGCATGCGCGGCGGTCTCCGGGGCGACGACGCCTTCGAGGACACCGGTGCCGAACTTGTCGCCGTCCTTCGAGAACTTCTTGGCGGCGCCGTAGCTCATGAACGACGCCGGCGTCGCGCCGCCCGGGGTGATGCCCATCCAGCAGCCGATCACCGTGCTGCGGATGAACGTCATCCAGTACCGCGGAAGCTTCTTCCAGGTCTCGAGCACGACCTTGAGATTGATCTTGGCCGTCGCCCCGGAGAACGCGAGGCCTTCCTCCATCGACAGCAGGATCTCGCCGATGCCGAACAGGCCGATGACGGCGACCAGGAAATCGAAACCCTTCATCAGACTCGAAAATCCGAACGTCAGTCGCAGCCCGCCGGTGACGATGTCGATGCCGACCGCCGACAGCGCGAAGCCGATCATCATCGACACGATGATCTTGGCGGGCGATCCCTTGCCCATGCCGACGAAGCTGCAGAAGGTCAGAAGGTAGACGGAGAAATACTCGGGCGGCCCGAACTTGAGCGCGAAGCGCGCGATCACCGGCGCGAGGAACGTGATCATCACGATCGCGACGAAAGCGCCTACGAACGACGACGTGAACGACGCCGTCAGCGCCTCGCCGGCGTGGCCCTTCTGCGCGAGCGGATAGCCGTCGAAGGTCGTCGCCACCGACCAGGGCTCGCCCGGGATGTTGAACAGGATCGATGCGATCGCCCCGCCGAACAGCGCGCCCCAGTAGATGCACGACAGCATGATGATCGCCGAGGTCGGCGGCATCGTGAACGTGAGGGGAAGCAGGATCGCGATCCCGTTGGCCGCACCGAGGCCGGGCAGCACGCCGATGACGACGCCAAGCACGATGCCGAGGAGCATCAGCCCGAGGTTGAACGGCGTCAGCGCGACGGCAAAGCCGTGGAACAGGTATGCGAGGTCTGCCACTCAGCGCTCCCTTGTAGGTATCAGTAGCCGGTCCAGGACGTCAGGTCCCACAGGCCCTTGTACAGCGGCACCTGGAACCAGACCTCGAACATCATGAAGAACGCGACGATGATCGCGACGGAGAGCAGCGCGCTCTTGACCAGCGAGTACTTGCCCAGCCAGCGCATGAACACGACGATGTAGGCCACCGACGCGACGTA
>DATIQL010000033.1:0-2560 GCA_035470905.1 Casimicrobiaceae bacterium | reverse complement strand
GCGGCCCCGTGAATTCGACCTGCTGGCGCGGGACCCGCAGCGTGGCGATCGGCAACGCCGCATCGACGAGCGCAACGTGTTCCTCGATCTGCTCCTCGCCGCCAGGGATCGCCTCTACCTCAGCTACACCGGACGCAGCGTTCGCGACAACGCGCCCCTGCCGCCGTCAGTGCTCGTCGCCGAGCTGCTCGATTACTGCGCCGCGGCCACCGACCGGGCGCCCTTCACCCCTGAATCGCTGCAGGCTGCGCGGGCGCGGCTCATCGTCGAGCATCCGCTGCAGTCCTTCTCGCTCGATTACTTCGAGCCCGATGCCGATCCGCGCCGCCGCAGCTTCAGCGACGAATATTGCGAGGCGCTGCGACAGCGGTTGGCCGCGCCTGCGGTCCGGTCCGATGCGGCGCCCGCGATGGAAGGAGCGCCAGCGGCGTCGGCCGCCGAAGAAGAGTACGCGGCCCCGGCCGAATCCGGCCGTGCGCAAGAGGATGGGGACGACGAGAACGCGGCGGCGGAACCGCAACAGAAGTTCTTCCGCCTTCCGCTGGCTCCGCCCGGGCCGGAGTTCCACGACGTCACCCTGGACAACCTCCTCCGGTTCTTCGGCAATCCCTGTCGCTACCTGTTGCGCGAGCGCCTGGGCATCGCGCTTCCCCGGGGCGACGAGGAACTGCAGGACGACGAGCCTTTCCTTCCCGATCGGGCCGCGCGCGATGCCCTCGCACGGCGCGTGCTGCCGCGGCTGCTGGATGGTGCGAGCGTCGCCGAGGTCCGCGAATTCGCCCAAGCCGGCGTCGAGTATCCGGCGGGGCGCCTGGGCGACGTCGAATTGGACCGGGAGCTGCAGCGGCTCGAGGCATTCGCGCGCGCGGTGGGACCCGCGCTTGCAGAGCCGCCCATCGCCCCGACCGGCGCGACCCTCGAATTCGCGCTCGACGGTGAAACGTGGCGCCTGACCGGCGGCTTCGGCGACCTGCGCAGGAACGGACTGATCCGCCGCCGCTACGACGACGCGCGCCCCCGCGATTACCTCGCCGGCTGGATCGAGCACCTGTTCGTCAACGCCATGGCCCCGCCCGGGGTCACCGCGCAGACGATCTGGCACTCGCGCGACGGCCGCTACGTCCTGCCTCCGATCGACGACGCGCGTGAACGACTCGAATCGCTGGTGAGCCTGTACCGCAAGGGCCTGCAGCGCCCGATCCACTTCTTCCCGAAGTCCGCGTGGAAGTACGTGAGCGAAGACGAGAGCCTGTCCAGGGCCGCGAGCGCGTGGCACAGCACGAGCTTCCACCCCCATGGCGAGGATCGCGACCCCGCCTACGGGCTGGCGCTGCGCGGCGTGGAGGACCCTCTCGACGACGAATTCATCGAATGCGCGAAGACGGTGTACCAGCCGCTCCTCGACGTCATCGCCGACGACCGCCTGGAGTCCGGCGCATGAACGCCCCGGCGGAATTCGACGTCTTCGGCTGCAGCCTCGACGGCATCAACCTGATCGAGGCGTCGGCGGGCACCGGCAAGACCTGGAACATCTGCGGGCTCTACCTGCGGCTGCTGCTGGAACGCAGGCTCGAGGTCCAGCAGATTCTGGTCGTGACCTTCACCAACGCCGCCACCGCCGAGCTGCGCGAGCGGATCCGCTCGCGCATCGTCGAAACGCTCGCCTATCTGCGCGACGCAGACGCCGCGGGGCCGTCCGGCGACCCGTTCGTGCCCGAGCTCGTGCAGGCGGTCGAGCGAAACGCCGGCGTCGGGCGCCCGCAACTGGAACGCAGCCTCGACCTGGCGCTGCAGTTCTTCGACGAAGCCGCGATCTTCACCATCCACGGCTTCTGCCAGCGTGCGCTTGCCGACGCGTCGTTTTCCGCGGGCCTGCCGTTCTCGCTCGAGCTCGTCGCCGACGATCGCGAAATGGCGATGGAGGTTGTCCACGATTTCTGGCGCCACCGCGTCGCCGACGCGAGCGGCGCACCGACGCTCGCCAGCCACCTGCTCCAGAAGAAGGACTCGCCGGACAAGTACGCGGAGCTGCTGTTGCGCAGCGTCGCGAAGCCGCTGGCGAGACCCCTGTGGCCGGCGGCGCTCGACGCGCCGGCGGGCCCGATCGACACGACGGCGCTCACCGCGGCCTGCGACGCGGCGCGCACGCTCTGGGCGACGCAGCGCCATGCGATCGTCGGGCTCGTGAAGGCGTCGACCGCAGCACTCAACAAAGGCTCGTACAAGGACGCGACGATCGATCGCGCCGCCGCCGGCTGGGACGCCTGGTTCCGGGAATCCACGCCACTGGCCACATTCGACGCAGACGCGAAACCCGAGCTGCTGTCGACATCGGTCCTGACCAAGCGAACCAACCGGAATCAGGCGACCCCCAGCCACGCGTTCTTCGATGCCGCCGACGCCTTGCTGGCCGCCCGCGCGGCCGTCACCGAAGCCCTCGATCTCGCCCGCCTGCGCCTGATCCGCGACCTGATCGACACCGTCGGCGCGGATCTGCGAAAGCGCAAGCGCGAGCGGCGCGTGGTCTCCTTCGACGACATGCTCCACAACCTCCACGACG
>DATIQL010000032.1:0-5376 GCA_035470905.1 Casimicrobiaceae bacterium | reverse complement strand
GGCAGATGCGCCGCTGCCCAGCCGAATGCCGAGAGAATGTTCATCGCGTAGAAGTTCGCGGGCGGCATGCTCGACATGCCGGCGACGACCGGGACGATCGCGCGTGTCGGCCCGAGGAAGTGGCCGAGGAAGACGCTCTTGCCGCCATTGCGCTCGAAGTACGCCTGCCCGCGCGCGAGCAGCCCCGGATACCGGCGCAGCGGCCACATGGCGCGGATCCGCTCGCGGTAGTGGTGTCCCAGCCAGTAGCTCGCGCCGTCGCCGAGAGTCGCGCCGACGACGGCGGCGGCGACCGCGGGCCAGGGATCGAGAACCTTGAGCCCGACCAGCACGCCACCGGCGAACACGATCGAGCTTCCCGGCACGATCGTGCCGACGACGGCGAGGGCTTCGAGGAACGCGGCAGCGAAGATCGCACCCAGCGCCAGCGCTGGATGTGCCGACAGGTACTCGATCAGCGATTGCAGATGGGATTCCAGGGCGAACCGGCGTCCGGCGCGAGCGGGTACGGCGAGACTCCGGGCAGCGCCGGCATGGCCGGCATCATCGCATGGGCGATGGGCGCCCGCATCGCCGAATGCCGGCCTGGCTCCGCGAAGCGCCTGCCCGACCGGGCTTTGGCAGGCGCGCCGATCAGAACGAGTGGATCAGCGTGACCCCTGCCTGACGGTATGAATAGTCGGGGGCGTCCACATAGCCTGTCGAACGGTTGTAGAGCGCGTAGAACGCAAGCCGGAGGTCGGGCTCGAGCGCGCCTTCCGCCCGCAACTCGGCGATGGTGACCGGATTCCTGTCGGTGGAATTGACCGTCTCGCGGCCCGCGCCGAGGGCGCCCGACAGCGTCCAGCTTCCGACATGTCGCCGCAGCGTCAGGGCGCCGACCCACTGCTCGTAGCGGTCGGGATCGAAATAAGCCCCATCCACGTCGCTCTTGCTGCTGCGGTAGCCGCGCCAGCGAAGATCGGCGTTGAACCCCGACTCCGGGACCACCTGCCAGATGAGTCGCGCGCGCAGGTGCGTCCGCTCGTTGCCGTCGGTAAACGGCTGATATGCGACCAGGCCGATCGCGGTGAAGCGATCGGCGAACGTCTGCTCGACGCTCGCGCCGAACAGGCCATACGCGACGCCGCGCTCGATCGCCTTCTGCGTCGTGACGATGTCGCCGGCCGCCAGCAACTCGATCCCGGTGTCGGGCGCAAGACGCAGGCTCCAGGTCGCGTCGCCGACGGCGCGCGTGTGGCCTGCGACCCGAACGATGCCCGCCTCGGCATTGACGCCTGCCAGCGTGCGCGGATCCTGCCTGCGCCAGAAGCCGACGATGCCGGCAGCATCGCGGCTCCATCCTGCCTGCGAATAATGGGTGTTCTGGACCGCGAGGCCGGCGTAGTCGAAATACGACGCGTACGGATATAGGGCGCCTGTGCGAACGCGCGTCGCGTGGAAACCATCGGTGTCGCTGGACACGTCGACGTTGCCGAGGACCGCGGGCCACGCGCGGGTACCGGCGACTTCCGCCGGCGCTGCGCCGGCGGCTGCATCGGCCGCGGTGACGCCCGCCGGCGTCGACTCTGCCCGCACCGCTCCCGCACACCCGAGCGCCAGCGCCAGCGCCGCCGCGCGGGCGGCCAACACCCGGCGCCTCACTTGGTGCCCCAGGATTTCCGCAGCCCGAGGACCTCCGACAGGTAGCCCGCGACGCAGGCGGGCTGCAGGATCAGACTGTAGACGAAGGCGTAGATGAGGAAGCCGCCCAGGTTGCGGCGGACGTGCAATCCATTGCGGGCGAACATGTGCGACCCGACGCGATACATGGCGTAGTTGATGAGCAGCGCCATGGGCAGGAGCGCGAGCGTCATCGGTCCTGCGATCCAGTAGATGCCGAAGAGCGCCAGCACCATGCCCGGGATGAAGAACAGCGTATAGGAGAGGTCGAGCCAGGGAAACAGCACGTTCCACCACACGAACAGCGTCGACATCCGCGGCTTCACCAGGATGCCCGGGAAGTTCCTGAAAGCCTCGACCATGCCGCGCGCCCAGCGCTGACGCTGCCGGATGAACTGGCGCAGCGTGTCCGGTGCGTTGGTGAAGCAGCATGCATCCTCGGCGTGCCCGACGCGATAGCCGCGCGAAAGCAGGGCCCAGGTCAGCACGATGTCCTCGCCGACGCATTGGACCCAGCCCCCCACTTCCCTCAGCGCGGCGCGATCGTAGATCGAGAACGCTCCCTGGGCCACCAGCGTGCCCTGGTAGAGCGACTGCACGCGCTTGATCGCGGCGATGCCGTGGAAATAGTCCCACTCCTGTGCCTTGGTGACCCAGTTGTGCCGCGAATTGCGCACGAGCATGGTTCCGGCGACCGCCCGCGTGTTCGCGGGATCGGACAGGTAGCGGCCGACCAGGTTGAGCAGGGCGTCGCGATAGAGGTAAGAATCCCCGTCGAGGGTGACGACGATGTCGTGGCTCGCTTCGGCGAGGCCGCGGTTGAGCGCGGCGGATTTCCCTGAATTGACGGGCTGGCGCAGCAGGTGCAGCCATTCGTAGTCGCAGCCTTCGACGATGGCCGCCGTGCGGTCGCGGGACCCGTCGTCGATGACGAACACCTCGAACTTCCCCGGGTAGTTCTGGTGGGCGATCGAAAGCAGCGTATCCGCGATCGACGCCTCCTCGTTGTAGGCAGCGATCAGGATCGACACCGGCGGGTACTTCTCGATCTCGCGGCGCGGCGGGCGCCGGTCGAGGATCAGGCTCATGAACAGGAATGCGTTCATGAACCCGGGGACGAGCGCGATGCCGGCGACGATCATGATCGCCGGCGCATGGCCCACCAGCCTCGACAGCTCGACGATCCACGGCAGCGCGATCCAGACCGACAGCGCGAGCCACCCCATGCTCGCCGCGAGCGCGAGGGCGAACTTGACGCGCACGGCGACATAGAGGGACGAATTCGAGGTCCGGACCTCGTCCGCCGCGACGACGCGGTCGTACGTGGCGTCGGCGACCGGGCGGATGCCCTCGCGGGCGTGGGCCGCCGGAGCATCCGATGCCGGGAGCGGTTGCGATTCGAACGGCGGTGCGTCCTTGCGCGCCGTCGATCCGCGCGGGTCGTTGGGGGAATCGTTGTGCATGGTGACCGATGCAGTGCAAGGCCCATGCCGTCGGGGCGAAGTCGAACAGGTTGCAAGCTACAACCTCGCCCCGGACCCCGGTTTTGCCCTAACATTCGCCTTTCGCCGGATCACCGCCCGTGGATTCCGACTCCAGTGGATTCCGACCCCTTCGCAGCCGAGCTCGAGTCGCATCGCCGCTACCTGCTGCGCGTGGCGCAGCTGCAGCTGCGCGACCAGGACGCGGCCGAGGACGTCGTGCAGGACACGCTTTTTGCGGCACTGACCGGCCGCGACGGGTTTTCCGGTCGATCGAGCGTCAAGACCTGGCTCACCGGCATCCTGAAGCACAAGATCGTCGACGTGATCCGGCAGAGGAAACGCCAGCCGGTGCTCGAGTCGATGTTCGAGGAGGAGACCGATCTCGAGGATTTCGATCCCCTGTTCCGCGATGACGGCGGCTGGGCGGCGCCGCCGGCGGACTGGGGCGACCCGGAGAATGCGCTGTCGCGCCGCGAGTTCTTCGACATCATGGAGTTCTGCCTGGAAAAGCTGCCGGCGAACACGGCGCGGGTGTTCATGATGCGCGAGGTCATGGAGCTCGACACCGACGAAATATGTAAGGAATTGACGATCACCGCGAACAATCTGTGGGTGATCCTGTATCGGGCGAGAATGGCGCTGCGGGAGTGCCTCGACCAGAACTGGTTTTCCGGTCAGGCCCGCGCCTGAACCCCAGCCCGATCCGCGGAACCCGTACGCACATGTTCCATCGACTGACGCACATGGTGTCCTGCAAGGAGGCCTCGCGGCTCCTCTCCCAAGGCGAGGAGCGCCGTCTCGCGCTGGGCGAGCGCGTGAAGCTGGGCTTGCACCTGCGCGTCTGCGGCGCGTGCTCGCGCTTCGAGGCGCAGCTCAAGCTGATGCGCGAAGCACTCGCGCGCTACCGCCGGTGACCTTCACGCCGACCGGACGACCGGAACGAGACAGCCGATGCTGACGCTTTCGCTCAACGGCGTGCAAACCGACGTGGCGCTGGAATCGGGCACGATCGCCGACCTGGTTTCCATGCTCGGGCTTGCCGGCAAGCGCATCGCGATCGAGAGGAACGGCGAGATCGTGCCCCGGAGCCGCTACCCGACCACGCCCATCGAGCGCGGCGACCGGCTGGAGATCGTGGGTGCCGTCGGCGGGGGCTGATCCTCCGCGGTAAAATGCTGCCATGAACGCACCCGCCACCCCCTCGACCCTCGTCGACCCGCTGGTGATCGCCGGTACGTCGTACCGGTCGCGCCTGCTGGTCGGTACGGGAAAGTACCGCGACTTCAACGAGACGCGCGATGCCATCGTCGCCTCCGGCGCCGAGATCGTCACCGTCGCGATCCGCAGGACCAACATCGGTCAGAACGCCAACGAGCCGTCGCTGCTCGATGCCCTGCCGCCGTCGGAATTCACCTACCTGCCCAACAGCGCCGGCTGCTACACCGCCGACGAGGCCGTGCGCACGCTGCGTCTGGGACGCGAGCTGCTCGACGGTCACAAGCTGTGCAAGCTCGAAGTCCTGGGCGATTCGAATTCGCTGTTCCCCAATGTCCGCGAGACCCTCGTCGCCGCCGAGAAGCTGGTTGCCGACGGCTTCGACGTCATGGTCTACACCTCAGACGACCCGATCGTCGCGCGCGACCTCGAGCAGATCGGCTGCGTCGCGATCATGCCGCTCGCCTCGCTGATCGGCTCGGGCATGGGCATCCTCAATCCCTGGAACCTGCGTCTGATTCTCGATCAGGCGAAGGTGTCGGTGCTCGTCGACGCCGGCGTCGGGACGGCCTCCGACGCGTCGATCGCGATGGAGCTCGGCTGCGCGGGGGTGCTGATGAACACGGCGATCGCCAAGGCGCGCGAGCCGGTCAGGATGGCGCGCGCGATGCGCCTCGCCGTCGAGGCCGGACGCGAGGCCTGGCTCGCCGGGCGCATGCCGCGCAAGCATTACGAGGCCAGCCCCAGCTCACCGACGTCGGGCCTGATCGGCTCCTGACCGGCCGCCCCGCGCGAAGGCCACGGCATTCGCACGCGGATCGACGTCGCACCCAGCAGCTTTTCAATCAGCCCGGTACGTCCTGAAATTCCAAGCTCCTCCGCAATAACGCGAAGCGAATTCTCAGATGCGACGAAGTCAATCCCTGACACCCGCTCATCCGTTTCAAGCGCGCGAAGAAGCTCTCGGCTCAGAATCGCACCCGATGCTCCGGTAATGGCGACCGTGAGATTCACT
>DATIQL010000031.1:0-3234 GCA_035470905.1 Casimicrobiaceae bacterium | reverse complement strand
CTACGAGGCCGAGCGTTACGCGACCTCCTGGTTGGTCGCGGTTCTCTTCTCAACCATCGTGTTCATGAACCCGATCGGGGCGCGGCTGCTGTTCGGTACGCCACTGACCGCGGCGATGCTGGGCGCGGCGGCGCTGGGTGTGTTCGGCGTGGCGCTGCTGTTCCTGCCGGAGCTGCTGCAGGCAAGGCACGGCGGCGACGTCGCGCTGGGGATCGTGCTTGGGCTGGGGGGAACGTTGATCGCCACCGGCGGCAACCTCGCGGCCGTGCGCAACCAGCGCGCGGGCATCCCGGTGCTGTCGGGTGCAGCCTGGGGGATGGGCTACGGGGCCGCTGCCGCAGCGGCCGTCGCGCTGATCCAGGGCACGCCGTGGACCTTCGACCCGCGCCCGGCGTATGTGCTGTCGGTGATGTACCTGGCGGTGTTCGGCAGCATCCTGGCTTTCGGCGCCTACCTGACGCTGCTCGGAAGCGTGGGCCCGGGTCCGGCGGCGTATGTTGGCATTGCCACCCCGGTCGTCGCGCTGCTCTTGTCGACGCTGCTCGAGGGTTACCGCTGGACCGTGCTCGCGGCCATCGGCGTGGCGATCGCGGTGCTCGCTAACTGGCTGGCGCTCAAGGCGTCGCGGCGCGCGACGCAGGCAGCGGCAATGGCGCGGTGATCCGCGGCGCCGTCGCGTCGCGTCGATTGGTCGCCACCGCAGGCGGCTGCGGTTGGTCGCCGGCCGCGCCGCTGTCCACCCGTCGACCGTCAGTCCTCAGTCAGCGAGCCGCGCGAGACAGGCGTGGAAGCGTCCGTCGACGCGCTGCGCAAACCACGCGGTCGTCAACCTGCGCGTGATCTTGGGACTGTCGAGCCGGATCTGCGGGACGACGGCGCGCGGCGCCGGCCTGCCGCCGGCGCGGTCGGCCAGCGCGTACACCCGTGCGTAGAGGCGCGTGCGCTCGAAGTCTTCCGAGGCTTCGAGGGCGAGGTCGCGGTGGATCGCCTCGTCGGTCATGCCGAGTCGCCGGGCGAGCGCGCGTATCGCAAGCTCGGTGTTGCCGGGCTCGGAAGCGACGCGTTCGCCGTCGTAGCGAACGAGGTCGCCATCCAAGGCCAGCGGGATGCCGGAGAGCCGGGTCACCGCGCTCTGGAACGCCGCATTGCGGCTGGCATAGCGGCCGGCGTTGAAGTCGGCGAAGCGGTAGAGATGGCGATCGTAGGGCGCGCGGTAGTCGAGGAGGTGCGCCGTCCCGAAATATAGGCCGCCGCGGCGCGTGAACACCTCGTCGCGCACGCTGCCGTGCATCGGGTACGGATAGGGTTTGGTCGCGACGTGCGACTCGGCGAACGCGACGCTCACCTGCATCGGGCCGCCGGTGCGCACCGGATTGTTGTCGGCGAGGAAGGTCTTCGCCAGCGGGATCCTGCCGATGAAGTCGTCGTAGATCTCGCTCAGTTGCCGCTCGGTGTGCACTGCGTCGATGCGCTCGGCGTAGCTCTTGCCGTTGGTCGAGGGCAGCGCCAGCGTCGCGTCGAGGACGATCTTCGGCACCCCGGCGCGCTCGCGTCGCCGCTCGATCTCCTTCCACGCGATCTGCGCGAGCCCGGGGACCGGCGGATCGGCGCGAAAGCCCGACTCCTGCCCGGCGATTGCGATCACGGCGCAGATGTCGTCGGGCGTCGGCGCGATCTCGAGCGAGGCGAGGGCGGCGTAGATGTCGGTCGCCCAGCCGTTGCGGTCGGCGACACCGTCGGGCAGGGCCCGCTCGACCCGCGCGCGCCCTTCGGCCGCGCTGATCGCGGGCCCCGCGGGCCCGGGCGCGGTCGCGCAACCCGCCAGCGCGGCGATGGCGACGATCGCCGCGATCGCGCCGGCGGGCCGGCGGATCCGCGCAAGCGTCGTCAGTCGCCTTCCTTGGGGATGACGTCGAGGTTGTCGATCAGTCGCGTCGAGCCCAGCGTGGCCGCCGCCAGCACGATCAGCAGATTCGGGTGATCGTAGCCCTCGGGATGCGGGATGCGCAGCGCGAGTCCATGGCGGACGGCGACGTAGTCGACCTTCCAGCCGTGGCTCGCCAGCTCCCGGCGTCCATCGGACTCGAGGTTCGCGTAATCGGTGCGGCCGCCGGCGATGGCGTCGCAGATCTTGCGCAGCGTCCGGTACAGCCGCGGCGCCTCGGCGCGTTCCGCGGGCGAGAGGTAATTGTTGCGCGACGCCAGCGCGAGGCCGTCGTCGGCGCGCACGGTCTCGCTGGCGACGATCTGGATCGGCAGGTTGAACTGCTGGACCATGCCGCGGACGATCTTCAGCTGCTGCCGGTCCTTCTTGCCGAATACCGCGACGTCGGGCTGCACCAGGTTGAAGAGCTTCAGCACCACCGTGCACACGCCGTCGAAGAAGCCCGGACGGAACGCGCCCTCGAGCTCGTCGGACAGCGGCGGCGGCTGCACCCGGTACACCTGCGGCTGCGGGTACATGTCCTGCTCGTGCGGCGCGAACAGCACGTCGACGCCCACCTTCTGCATGCCGGTGGTGTCGGCCTCGATGGTCCGCGGATAGCGGTCGAAGTCCTCGTTGGGGCCGAACTGCAGGCGGTTGACGAAGATGCTCGCGACGACGCAGTCGGCATGCTGCCGCGCGACGCGCATCAGCGACAGGTGGCCGTCGTGCAGGTTGCCCATCGTCGGGACGAAGGCCACGCGCCCGGCATGGCGCAGCCGCTTGCGCAGATCCTCGGCGGACTCGATGACGTCCATGTGCTTCTCCGCTGTAGCCGCGTTGCCTGGTCAGAAACAGTGCTGCGGGCCTGGAAACGATCCGTCGCGGACCGCGCCGACGTAGGCGGCGAGCGCGGCACCGACGCCACCCGCGCCGGCCATGAAATCGCGCACGAATCGCGCCGGCTTGCCCGGCGTGATCCCGAGGGCGTCATAGATTACCAGCACCTGGCCGGCGCACTCGGGTCCGGCGCCGATGCCGATCAGCGGCACGCGCGCCTCGGACGCGAGCCGGGGCGTCAGCGCCCGCGGCACGCATTCGACCACGATCAGTGCGCAGCCGGCTTCGCCGAGTGCGCGTGCGTCGGCGACCAGCGCCTCCGCCGCGGTATCGGTCTTGCCCTGCACGCGATAGCCGCCGAAGGCATGGACCGACTGCGGCGTGAGGCCGATGTGGCCGCAGACCGGAACGCTGCGCCGGACCAGGAACTCGATCGTCGGCGCGAGCCACGCGCCGCCTTCGAGCTTGAC
>DATIQL010000030.1:0-7040 GCA_035470905.1 Casimicrobiaceae bacterium | reverse complement strand
GTCAGCCTGCTGGCCGAGGATGGCTCGTTTCCCAAAGGCAGCGAGCTCACCACCGGCTATCCCGAGTTCGATCATGTGCTGCTGAAGAAGCTCGGCTGGTGGGACGACCTGACCGACGCCGAGAAGAAGGCGGCCGAAGGCAAGAACTGGAAGACCGACCTCTACGGGGGCATCCAGCGCGTGGCGATGAAACACGGCTGCCACCCGTTCGGCAACGCCAAGGCGCGGGCGGTCGTCTGGAACTTCCCCGATGGCATACCGCAGCACCGCGAGCCGCTGTATTCGCCGCGTCCGGATCTCGTCGCCAAGTATCCGACCCATGACGACAAGAAGGTGTTCTGGCGCCTGCCGACGCTGTACAAGAGCATCCAGGATGCGAACGTCAAGGACAAGGTCGCCGAAACGTTCCCGTTGATCCTGACCAGTGGCCGGATGGTCGAGTACGAAGGCGGGGGCGAGGAGACGCGAAGCAATCCCTGGCTTGCCGAGCTCCAGCAGGAGAATTACGTCGAGATCAATCCCTTCGATGCCAACAACCGCGGCGTCAAGGACGGCGAGTACGTCTGGGTGAAGACGCCCACCGGTGCCCAGCTCAAGGTGAAAGCGTGGGTCACCGATCGCGTGGGCAAGGGCACCGCGTTCGTGCCCTTCCATTTCTCGGGCTGGTGGCAGGGCAAGGACATGCTCGAGTTCTATCCGGAGGGCGCGCACCCAATCGTCCGTGGCGAGGCGGTCACCACCGCGACGACCTACGGCTACGACGCGGTGACGATGATGCAGGAAACCAAGACGACGCTATGCCAGGTCGAGAAGTTCGCGGCGTGACGAGGAGGCGACAGCCATGGCGAGAATGAAGTTCCTGTGCGATGCCGAGCGCTGCATTTCGTGCAACGGCTGCGTGACGGCGTGCAAGCAGGAGAACGACGTCCCCTGGGGCGTCAATCGCCGCCGCGTGGTCACGATGAACGCCGGAGTGCCGGGTGAGCGATCGATTTCGGTCGCATGCATGCATTGCTCCGACGCGCCCTGCATGGCCGTGTGTCCCGTCGACTGTTTCTATCACACCGAGGAAGGTGTCGTCCTCCACGACAAGGACCTGTGCATCGGCTGCGGTTATTGCTTCTACGCCTGCCCGTTCGGTGCGCCCCAATTCCCGCAGACGGGGGCGTTCGGGGTGCGCGGCAAGATGGACAAGTGCACGTTCTGCGCCGGCGGACCCGAGCCCGACGGCTCCGAAGCCGAGTTCCAGAAATACGGGCGCAATCGACTGGCGGAGGGCAAGCTTCCCGCCTGTGCCGAGATGTGCTCGACCAAGGCGCTGCTCGCCGGCGACGGCGAGACGGTCGCCGACATCTACCGGGACCGCGTCCTGCGCCGGGGCAAGGGCGCCGAGGTCTGGGGTTGGGCGACCGCCTACAAGCTGCCGCCTGCGAACGGCAACAAGCCGGCGGCAGCCACCGGAGGGACCAAACGATGATCGCGATACGCCGTTCGTTCATTGCCCTCGTCGCCGCCGCTACGGCGCTCGCGCTCGGCGGATGCGGCGAGCGGCCACAGGTGCTGACCTACAAGGAGGGGACCTACCAGGGCAAGCCCGACACGACGCCGTGGAGCGGAGCGCAATGGGGCGGCAACAAGCAGCAGTGGGAGGACGCGATCCATCAGCGCAACCAGGGGCAGAACGAGTACAAGCGCACGGGCGGCTAGGGGCCTGCGCCGCGCGGCACCACGGCAGTGGCGGCGCGCGAAAGGCCTCATGTGTCCGTCGCAATCGAAGCGAGCCGAGCCTGAACGGGAAGCCCATCATGCGTGAACGCATCGTCAATGCCGTCCTTGCCCTGATCGCCGCATGCTGCCTTGCCGGGCCGAACCCGGCCGCAGCCCAGTCGCCTGCCGTCGACCCCGCGCTTGCCGAGGCCGCGAAGGCACAGCAGAAGCAGCAGATCGAGCAGCCGCTCAACAATCAGCCGCTGTGGAAGGAAGTGCGTTCGGGCGTCCCCCTGTGGACGAGTGTCCAGGGGCAGGAGACCAACGTCCTGATCCAGCCGCAAGGTGAAACCTGGCGCGCGCTGCGCAACGGCGTGGTGTCGGTGTGGGCGGGCTGGGCGCTGGTGGCGATGCTGCTCGTCATCGCCGCCTACTACATGATGCGCGGGACGCTGCAGCTGCACGAACCCAGGACCGGTCGCAACCTGCGCCGCTTCACCGCCTGGGAGCGATCGGTCCACTGGGCGACCGCAATCAGCTTCAGCATCCTCGCGATCAGCGGCCTCGTCATCGTGTTCGGCAAGAGCGTCCTGTTGCCGCTGATCGGCTACACGCTGTTCTCGTGGCTCGCGATCCTGTCGAAGAATCTCCACAACTTCGTCGGCCCGCTGTTCGTCGTCTGTGTCGTCCTGCTGTTCTTCACGTTCGTGCGCGACAACGTCTGGCGCAAGCACGACTTCACGTGGGTCCGGAGCTTCGGCGGGCTGTTCTCCGACAAGGACGTGCCGTCGGACAAGTTCAACGGCGGCGAAAAGCTGTGGTTCTGGGGCGGTCTGCTCGTCTGCGGCGTGATCGTCAGCGCCAGCGGGCTGATTCTCGATTTCCCGAACTTCGGCCAGACGCGCAGCGCGATGCAGACGGCCAACATCGTGCACCTCGCGGTCGCGTCGCTGTTCATGGTCGTCGGGCTCGGCCACATCTACATGGGAACCATCGGCATGGCCGGCGCCTACGACGCGATGCGCACCGGCTACGTCGACGAGGCGTGGGCGAAGGAGCACCACGAGTACTGGTACAACGACATCAAGGCGGGGAAGGTCCCGGCCGCGCTGGAAGGGGTGTCCGACGGGTCTCCCGACCTCAAGCAGCGTCCCGCCTGATGGACGTCACGAACGTTTTCCGGAGAGCTTCGATGCAGACGACATCCCGCACATTGCTCGCTGCCGTACTCGCGATCGCCCTGTCCGGCACGGCGGGTGCGAAGCTCCCGCCACCTCCTGCCCAGACCCCCGAGCAGAAAGCCGAGGCCGCCGCAAAGGCCAAGGCCGCGGCCGACAAGGATGCGGCGGAGCTGGCGGCCGCCCAGAATCGCGTCGCGCAGGTCTACATCACCGAGCAGAAGGCCAAGGGCGTCGTCGTGCATCCGCAGCTGCCGTCGACACCGCAGGCAGCGCCCGCAGAACCTGCGAAGAAGTAGCGGGACCCGGCTCGCCGGCCGTGCCCGGCACCCGCGGCGTCCCGCCGTGTCTCGGCTATAATGCGCAACTCGCGGAGAGTTGGCCGAGTGGTCGAAGGCGCCTGACTCGAAATCAGGTATACGGCAACGTATCGGGGGTTCGAATCCCTCACTCTCCGCCAAGGAATTCAAAGGGTCGCGGGCTTGGCCTCTGCCCCCGGTCCTTTCCGGAAATTTCGCCGGTCAGGCTGCCGACTCCAAGCCCGGCTCTTGTACGGCCCGGCTTCCGCGCGGCACGTTGGCGATTCCCGAGCGCGGGCCGAGTCGGGAGGTCAGCGCGGCGTCGGGCTGCTGCTGTACCAGAATTCCCGCAGTCTCAACAGGTCGTGCCGCACCGCCGGCGGGAACCCCGCGCGGCCGCCACGTCGATCGACGAGCAAATCCTCGAACAGTTTCGGCGCGCCGTGCCGGTCGTCCCATAGCGAGGCAATGAGGTTGACGATTCGCGGAAAACGCATCGCCAACGAGTGGGGCGAGACTTCGGGCGGAAGCGCGCCGAACCACTTGTCGCTTTGCGGCAGAAGATAGTCGGCGGGCTGCGCCTTTCGCATGCTCGACCAGTCGGTCGTCGACGCCGAATTCTTTGCCGGTGCCTCCGCACCTCCTGTCGGCCGCGCGATCGGCTGCACGACGTCGTACATATCACTCCAGCGCTTCTTTCCACTGTACATCGACACGTTCGGCCCCCCCCGCGCAGTACGCTGGGTCGGCAGCATACCGTCCGCTCGGACCGAGCGCTACCCCTGCCGGCTCGCGAACGGCTGCAGCGTCCGACGGCAGACAGGGGTCCAGCCGGGCCGTCAGGCGGGTTCTCTGGCCTTCAGCGCGGCATCGAGCCGCGGGAACACGCGCCGCGCGTTGCCTTCATAGATCTTGTAGCGCTGCACCGGATCGATGCTCGCAGCCTCGATGTAGCGCTTGGTGTCGTCGTAGTAGTGCCCGGTCTCCGGGTCGATGCCGCGGACGGCCCCGATCATCTCGCTCGCGAAGAGGATGTTGTCGACGGGGATCACCCGCGTCAGGAGGTCGATGCCCGGCTGGTGATAGACGCAGGTATCGAAGTAGATGTTGTCGAGCAGGTGGTCCTTGAGCAGCGGTTTCTTGAGCTCCTGCGCGAGTCCGCGGAAGCGACCCCAGTGGTAAGGCACGGCACCGCCGCCATGGGGGATGATGAAGCGCAGCGTCGGAAAGTCGCGGAACAGGTCCGAAGTCAGGCACTGCATGAAGGCGGTGGTATCCGCGTTCAGGTAATGCGCGCCGGTCGTATGGAAGCAGGCGTTGCAGCTCGTGCTGACGTGGATCATCGCCGGGATGTCGTATTCGACCATCTTCTCGTAGATCGGGTACCAGTGCCGGTCGGACAGCGGCGGCGAGGTCCAGTGCCCGCCCGACGGGTCGGGATTGAGGTTGATGCCGATGTTCCCGTACTGCTCGACGCATTTCACGATCTCGGGAATGCAGGTCTCCGGATCGACGCCGGGGGACTGCGGCAGCATGGCCACCGGGACGAAGTTGTCGGGGAAAAGCCGCGACACGCGGTAGCACAGCTCGTTGCAGATCGCCGCCCAGGTGGCGCTGACGTTGAAGTCGCCGATGTGGTGCGCCATGAAGCTCGCGCGCGGCGAAAAGAGCGTCACGTCGCTGCCGCGCTCACGCATCAGGCGCAGCTGGTTGGATTCGATGGACTCGCGCAGCTCGTCGTCGCTGATCCTGAGGTCGGAGGCCTTCGGCATGACCGCCGGGTCCTTGATGCCTGCAATCTGGCGATTGCGCCAGGCTTCGAGCGCCTTGGGCGCCGTGGTGTAGTGGCCGTGACAGTCGATGATCATCGGAATGCATCCACAGGTAGTTTCATGGGGTTGGGATTGCGTCGCGCGCGACTCACGCGCGTCGCGTCGCGCGTCCATCAGGTTACGCGAGCTCGGCCCGGCGCCGCACGAGGACGGCCGCCTCGCTTCATGTGCTGGTCATTCGAGCCGCCCCTCCCGGGCACCGCTTCAGGCGGCTTCGATTGCCAGCAGGCCCGAGGCCGTGTTGGAGATCGGTACGTGGTAGTTCGAATGGATCCGCTTGACCTCGCCGTGCAGCGCCGCGCGCGCGGTGAGCCAGTTGAGCAACTCCAGCCCCTGGGTGCCGGTGAGCTCGACGAGCCGGTTGATCGAATACTGGGTGACCCATGAAGGATCGGTCACCAGCTTGTCCATGAACATCCGGTCGAATTCCTCGTTGATGAATCCCGCCCGCTCGCCGTCGAGCTGGTGCGACAGTCCGCCGGTGCCGAGCACGACCACACGCTGGTCGGTGTCCCAGGATTCGATCGCGCGGCCGATCGCCTGCCCGAGCTTGAAGCAGCGCGTCGCCGACGGCAGCGGATGCTGTACGGTGTTGATGCATACCGGGACGCTGCGCACCGGACAGGGTTGCCTGCCGGGCCACAGCAGTTGCAGGGGCAGGGTGAACGCGTGGTCGACGAGCATCTCCTGGCACGTCGTCAGGTCGAACTCGTCGGCGACCAGCGAATTGATCATGTTCCAGGAGAGGTCCTGGTCACCCGAAAAGGGCGGGACGGTCGGAATGCCCCATCCTTCGTCGGCGTTGGCGTACTGGGGTGCCGCACCGACGGCGAAGGTCGGCATCTTGTCGAGGAAGAAGTTCAGCCCGTGATCGTTGTAGACGACCACGGCGACGTCGGGCTGCATCCTTTCCAGCCAGGCGTGCACGGGAGGAAATCCATCGAAGAACGGCTTCCAGTACGGTTCCTGCTGCAGCTTTCCGGCGATCGCGCGCCCGATGTAGGGCACGTGGGTCACGTTGATGTTCCCGACGATCTTCGCCATGGTCACTTCCTCGGGGCCCGCGCCGGCTTGCCGTGCGCCGCCAGCCTGGCCTTGAACGCTTCCTTGGTCATGCCCGTCTGCTGGGCGCCGATGTCCTGCATGTCCAGCCCGAAGATGCCGCCAAGCTTCGCGAGGTAGTACGCGTTCCCGCCGGCGGCGATGAGCCGCAGCACGTCGAGGCTGTGCACCGCCGCGCGCTGCTCGTTGTCGAGGCCATACTTGCTGCAATAGGCGTCCTGATCACGCAGGAATTCGGCACGGTTCTCGGCCAAGTTGAACGAGAAGCACATCTTGTTCAGCGCATAGCCCTTGCGCGCCTGCTCGCCGTCGAAGATCGTGGTGCCGGGAATCCCCGGCGTCCTGGTCGCGGTGCTGTTCATGACCGTCCTCCATCCGTGTGGGCAGGCGCTGGCCGCGCGCACCGCTGGCTAGGCGCCGGCCGCAAGCTGACGCTCGAGGCTGTCGAGGGTCCGGTAGCACGACAGCACCTTCGCGACGCCGGCGTTGGGCTCGCGCCGCTCCCGGATTGCCGCAAAGAATTCGCGGTCCTGCAGCTCGATGCCGTTCATCGACACGTCCACCCTGGACACGTCGATCCTGCGGTCGTTGCCGTCGGTCAGGTCGTCGTAGCGCGCGATGTAGGTGCCGCTGTCGCCGATGTAGCGGAAGACGGTGCCGAGCGGCCCATCGTTGTTGAACGACAGCGACAGCGTGCAGATCGCCCCGGTGCTGCACTTCAGCTGGATCGACATGTCCATCGCGATGCCGAGCATCGGGCTGAGCGGACCCTGGAGTGCGTTGGCCGCGACGACGCTCCCCCCGGTCTGGTAGGTGAACAGGTCGACCGTGTGTGCGGCGTGATGCCACAGCAGGTGATCGGTCCAGCTGCGCGGCTGGCCGAGCGCATTCATGTTTGTGCGGCGGAAGAAATAGGTCTGCACGTCCATCTGCTGGATGTTGAGCTCGTGCGCCTCGATCTT
>DATIQL010000029.1:0-2920 GCA_035470905.1 Casimicrobiaceae bacterium | reverse complement strand
GAGAATTTTTGATAAAGTGAACTTGCGCAGCCCCTGTCAAAGTCTGGGCGATGGCCGGAACCCATCGAGGGACCGTTACTCGATCGCCTTGACCATGTCCTCGACGACCTTCTTCGCGTCGCCGAACACCATCATCGTCTTGTCCATGTAGAACAGCTCGTTGTCCAGGCCGGCGTAGCCGGCGGCCATCGAGCGCTTGTTGACGATGATGGTCTTGGCCTTGTAGGCCTCGATGATCGGCATGCCGTAGATCGCGCTGCCCTTGGTGTGCGCGGCCGGGTTCACGACGTCATTGGCACCGAGGATGATCGCCACGTCGGCCTGGCCGAGCTCGCCGTTGATGTCCTCCATCTCGAAGACCTGGTCGTACGGCACCTCGGCCTCGGCGAGCAGGACGTTCATGTGCCCCGGCATGCGCCCCGCCACCGGATGGATCGCGTAGCGGACGTTGACGCCCTTGGCGCGCAGCTTCTCGGCCATCTCCTTCACCGCATGCTGCGCGCGCGCGACCGCGAGCCCGTAGCCCGGAACGATGATCACGCTCTCTGCATTGCCCATGACGAACGCTGCGTCGTCGGCCGAGCCCGACTTGACGGTCTTCTGTTCCGCACCCGCCGCGACCGCGCCCGGCTCGGCGCCGAAACCGCCGAGGATAACGTTGAAGAACGAGCGGTTCATCGCCTTGCACATGATGTACGACAGGATCGCGCCGGAGCTGCCGACCAGCGACCCGGCGACGATCAGCATCGCGTTGTTCAGCGAGAAGCCGATGCCCGCGGCCGCCCACCCCGAGTAGCTGTTCAGCATCGAGATGACCACCGGCATGTCGGCGCCGCCGATCGGGATGATGATCAGCACGCCCAGCAGGAACGCGATCGCCGTCATCGCCGTGTAGGCGGTCCACTGCGATTCCTCGCCGGACAGGAAGAACCAGACGCCGAAGCCGATCATCGCGATGGCGAGGGCGAGATTCAGGAAGTGCTGTCCTGCGAACACCACCGGCGCGCTGCGAATGCGCCCGGACAGCTTGCCGAAAGCGATGACCGAACCCGAGAACGTGATCGCGCCGATGAAGGTGCCGATGAACAGCTCGAGCTTGTTGCCGGCCGGGATCGGCACGTGCAGGTGGAACGCGGCGGGGTCGTGGATCGCGGAGACCGCGATCAGCACGGCCGCGAGGCCGACCAGTGAGTGGAACGCCGCGACCAGCTCCGGCATCTGGGTCATCTGCACCCGCCGCGCGATGATCGCGCCGATGATGCCGCCGACGGCGATCCCGGCGAGGATCATGCCGATGTTCCCCGTGTTCCTGTAGACGAGAGCGAGCGTGACGACGACCGCGATGGTCATCCCGGCGATGCCGAACAGGTTGCCGCGGCGCGCGGTCGACGGGTGCGAGAGCCCCTTCAGCGCGAGAATGAAGAACACCGAGGCGACAAGGTACGACAGCGCGACCTGATTGACGGTCATCGCAGCTCTCCATCCGGCCTGCCGGCCGGTGCTTCACGATCCACGGGCGCCTCCCAGAGTGGCATGTCCATGCGCCCGTCCGTCAATGCTTGCCGGCGGGCTTGGCCGGCTCCTTGCGCTTGAACATCTCGAGCATGCGCTGCGTGACTAGGAAGCCGCCGAAAGCGTTGATCGACGCCAGCACGACCGCAACGACGCCGACCCATCCGCCCCAGTCGAATGCCGCCGGCCCCGCGGCGAGCATTGCGCCGACGAGGACGATCGCGGAAATCGCGTTGGTCACCGACATCAGGGGCGTGTGCAGCGCCGGCGTCACGCTCCAGACCACGTGGTAGCCGACGAAGATCGCCAGCACGAAAACGAGCAGATACAAAACGACGGGATCGACGCCAGCTGTCATCGAATGCTCTCCAAGGTTCACGCCCCGGCGAAACGGGGCTCCGTCAGCCCCGGGTCACCACGGAGCCATTGTCGCAGACGAGGGTTGCCTGCACGATCTCGTCGTCGCGGGCGAGCGCGAACTCGCCGGTCTTGAGATCGAGCGACAGCGCCAGGAAGTTGAGCACGTTGCGCGCATAGAGCGCCGACGCATCGGCGGCGACCAGCGCCGCGAGGTTGGCGAGGCCGACGAGCTTCACCCCGTTCTTCACCACGATCTTCCCCGCCTCGGAGCCCTCGACGTTGCCGCCCTGCT
This sequence comes from Casimicrobiaceae bacterium, assembly GCA_035470905.1. Lineage (GTDB taxonomy): Bacteria > Pseudomonadota > Gammaproteobacteria > Burkholderiales > Casimicrobiaceae > VBCG01. Next base: position 756 of record DATIQL010000029.1, on the reverse strand, counting down.
CGACCGCGAGATCGACGACCACCGCGCCCGGCTTCATCGCCGCCACGGTCTCGGCCTTGACCAGCTTCGGCGCCGGGCGCCCGGGAATCAGCGCCGTCGTGATGACGATGTCCATCTGCCTGCAGCGCTCGGCGATGATGGCCGCCTGGCGCTGCATCCAGGCCGGCGGCATCGGACGCGCGTAGCCGCCGACACCCTCGGCGACCTGGCGCTCCTCGTCGGTCTCGTAGGGTACGTCGACCCACTTGCCTCCGAGCGATTCGACCTGGTCCTTGACCGACGGCCGCACGTCGGACGCCTCGATGACGGCGCCCAGTCGCTTGGCGGTGGCGATCGCCTGCAGTCCCGCGACGCCGACGCCCAGGATCAGCACGCGCGCCGCCTTGACGGTCCCCGCGGCCGTCATCAGCATCGGCATGAACCTGCCGTATTCGTTCGCGGCGAGGATCACCGCCTTGTAGCCGGCGATGTTCGCCTGCGAGGAGAGCACGTCCATCGACTGCGCACGCGTGATCCGCGGCAGGCGTTCGAGCGCGAAGCCGGTGACGCCCGCACGGGCGAGCGCCTCGATGCCGGCGGCATCGAACGGGTCGAGCATGCCGATCAGCGCTGCGCCGCGCGCGAGCCGCGGAAGTTCGTCGCCGGCGGGCGCGCGCACCTTCAGCACCAGCGCAGCCCCCAGCGCGTCGGCGGCGCTGCCGATGGCGGCCCCCGCCGCCGCATAGTCGGCGTCCGGTATGTTGCTGGTGAGTCCTG
>DATIQL010000028.1:0-2786 GCA_035470905.1 Casimicrobiaceae bacterium | reverse complement strand
AGTCGTTCGAGGAGGCGACGACGGTTGCGGGCGGATGCCGCGTCACCTATGGCGGCAACGACAAGAACGGGAACATCGCACCCAACAGCTTCGGCTCGGCTTGCATGAAGGTGAAGGGCAATCAGGAAAACTGCTACACGTTCGGCGGGCAGGTCGGTGCGCCCAGCGGCGATCCGGCGCTGGGTGGCCCATTCGGCGAGCACACCCACCACAACGTGAGCGGCCCCGCGGGCGATTTCGTCTTCCGTGCCGGAACGCACAGCGCGCCGAAGACGACCCGCATCACGGCGACGGCGTGCAAGGATCCTGGCGCGTGCCGCCAAGCCGAGGCCAATGCCGGCTTCAAGCAGATCGACTTCGAGGGCACCGGATCCTTCCGCACCCTCGACGCGACGGCGACAGCGTATCTGTCAAGTGCCGCCGGCCACCCCGTCAAACCGGACAACGTCGATTCACAAATCTACTATTTCCGTGTCGACATGGACGATACCGGGGAGCCCGGGAACAAGGCATCCAAGAACAAGTTCGACGTCATCGCAGCCAACCAGTTCTTCAACGCCGACCAGAACAATCCGCTCAGCACGGCGGACCCGCTGCTGACGGACTATGGTTCGTGCAACACGATGGCTGACGTCTATCAGTTCTACATCTGCAAGGATGCCACGCCCTGCGAGCAGAAGGACGCCATCTACGCGGTTCGCGCCTTCCTGACGGGCGGCAACATCCAGCTTCACAAGGCCATCAAGTAGGGCCGACGCGGCGCGCTGCCATGTGCCTGAGGGGCGGAGAGATCCGCCCCTCTCGCTTTCCTGAGCCGCAGTGGGTCGAGCGTGCCGTGGACGCCGTTGCCGCTGTATGTGGACTCGGCGCGGTTTACCCCGGGTGACGCGCGCTGGAATGCCGGTGGCCGCCGCGCGGATCCACCATCACCCATCCGGCATCACTCTGAATTCCGAGCGCACGTATCTTGCCGTCCTCGATGCGGACCAGGCGATCGGCCATCGCCATGACCTTCTTGTCGTGCGTCGAGAAAACGAAGGTCGTCTTGAATGCACGGTTGATCTGTCGCATCAGTTCGAGGATGTCGGCGGCGGTCCGATGATCGAGGTTGGCCGTGGGCTCGTCGGCGAGCACGATCTTGGGGTTCGTGGCGAGCGCTCGGGCAATGGCGACCCGCTGCCGCTGACCCCCGGAAAGCTGGTTGGGGCGATGGTGGGCGTAGGACACCAGTCCGACGACCTCCAGATAGTGCCTGACACGCTTGCGCCGCTCACCGCCCGAGAGCTCCGGGAAGCCGAGCAGCGGATACTCGACATTTTCCTCGGCGGAGAGCACCGGAAACAGGTTGAACGACTGGAAGATGAACCCGATCGTCCTCGCCCGGAGATCGGCCAGCTCGTCCGGAGACCTGCCGCTGATGTCGTGCTCGTCGATGAACACCTTGCCCGTCGTCGCCGTGTCGATGCAGCCGATCAGGTTCAGGAGCGTGGATTTGCCGCTTCCGGAGGGACCCGCGATCGCCATGAACACACCCGGCTCGATGGCGAGCGTGACATCCCGCAGCGCGAGCACCGTCTGGTCGCCCAGCCGATATTCCTTCGTGACGCTCTCGACCCGCGCGACGCTCATGGGGTGACCACTGGAATGACGTCAGAACGCGTACCGCAGTTCCGTGTAGACGCGGTCGCGGTTGGCAAACTCGCCGAAAGGACCGAGTGGCGGGCCATCGAACACGTCGACGCCGAGGCGCCATTGCCAGTCGGTGCGGAAATTCCAGGCGATGTGCGGTCGCAGCATCCAGTCGCTGCGCGCCAGGCTCGCGATCCAGAGCACCTCGGCTTCAATGCGGTCGGTGAACTTGTGATTCAGCAGAATGCTGAATCCTGGCTCGTTGCGGTTCGGAACGATGTCGGGGTCGTGGTCGAAATAGGTGCGCTGGAAGAGCTGCAGGTCGAGGCGCGTGTCCTGCGGCAGTGCGAAGTCGAGTCCGGCGACGATATCGAGCGTATTCTGCGGAACCACCCCGTCCGTGTCGCTGGTCCTCAGCACGCTGTAGCTTCGCCCCCGGGTGTACACCGCTTCAGCCTTGAATACGGCGGGGCCGATGTCCTTGGAGGCCGTCCCCCCGAACTGGTCGATGCGGTCGTGGCGCGCCTGGTACACGAACGCAGGCTCGGGTGCGAGCACGATCTGGCGATAGAACGTCGGCGCGGAATCCATGCTGTGGTAGTAGAACCCGGACATGTCCCAGCCGTGGGACAGGTAGGACAGGCGCAGGCCGTAGTTCGTATGCGCGAGCGTGCGATTCGGGAATTGCTCGTTGTCGTAGAGCGTGGCGAAACCGGGTGGGGGGGGCGGCACTGCCGGGAAGAATTCGGCGCCGGGCTTGCCGATGTCGTCGTAGCTCGGCACCGGTATCCAGATCGCCTCGGCGTGGAAATCGCCCTTGAAATACTCGGCGCGACCCGCCCACTGCGGGATGCGCAGCTCGTCGAAGTCCGGCAGGATGAATTCCCGCAGGTCCTTGGCCGATACGACGTCGGCAAAGAACAGTCCGACCATCTCGCCCCAGACGATTTGCTGGCGCCCGATGCGGTAATCCCAGTCGCCGGAACCGAAGTCGATGTAGTTCTCACGCAGCAGGACATTCACCTGCTGGTCGTGTCGCACGTCGGGCGGGTAGAAATCGGTGGCATCGTAGACGAAGTCGTAATCGAGGCGCGCCCCCAGCTTGTAGCGGACGCCATTGCCGAGTCCGCCCTCGGCATCGAGCTCCGACCGCACCA
>DATIQL010000027.1:0-37732 GCA_035470905.1 Casimicrobiaceae bacterium | reverse complement strand
TTGCCCAGCGCCAGGTGCCGCACGATGTTCTCGCGCACGACGATCGCATCGTCGATCAGGAGCCCGATGGTGAGCGACAGCGCCATCAGGGTCAGGAAATTCAGCGTGAACCCGAACGCGTGGAGCGCGATGAAGGTCGCGACGACGGCAAGCGGAAGCGTCAGCCCGGTGATGACGGTGCTGCGCCAGCTCCCGAGGAACAGGAACACGATCAGCACCGTCAGCAGGCCGCCCTCGACAATCGTGCTCTTGACCCGATCGACCGAGCTCTGGACATTGTCGGCATTCGAGTAGGTGATGCGCAGATCGACGTCGGAGGGCAGGCGCGCCTTCAGCGTCGCAACGGCGGCGCTGATGTTGCGCCCGGTCTCGACGATGTTCGCGTCCTGGGCCTTCTGGATGTCGAGCGTGATGGCCGGGTGCCCGTTGATGCGCGAGATCGAGTCCGCGTCCTTCTCGCCGTCGATGACGCGGGCGACCTGCGACAGGTAGACCGGTCCGCCCCCCTGTTGTGCGACGATGATGCGCCCGAACTGCGACGGGTCCTTGATCTTCCCGTCGACGCGGACGACCTCGTCGCGCGAGCCGCGGGTGATGCGGCCGGCGGGCACGTCCTGGTTGGCGTCGCGGATGGCGCTCATCACCTGGTCGATACCGATGCCGAGCGCGGCCAGCGCCTCCGGCCTGATCTGGATCAGGATTTGGCGCGCAACGCGGCCGCTGACGTCGACGCGCGCAACGCCCGGCAGGTTCTCCAGCGCCTTGACGATCGTCTGGTCGGTCAGCGATGTCAGCTCCCGCAGACCGGTCGTCGGCGACGTGACGGCGAGCGAGACCACCGGCTGGCTGTTCTGGTTGTCGACCCGGGTGACGAGCGGGTCCTTGACGTCCCTGGGGAACGCCGTGCGCACCGGTGCAAGCTTGTCCCGTACGTCCTGCACTGCCTGCGCGACATTGGTCGACAGGCGGAACTGGACGAATACCTGGCTCTGCCCTTCCAGGGAGTTCGACAGGATGTCCTTGACGCCCGGCACCTGGTTCACCGCGTACTCGACCGGCTTGGTCACGTCGTTCTCGACGGCCTCGGGCGCGGCACCCGGGTAGGGCGTGACGATCATCACGTAAGGCAGGGTGACATCGGGCATCTGCTCGATGTTGAGGCGCGCATACGAGAACAGCCCGAGCACCGTGATGCCGATCATCACCATCGTCGCGAAGACGGGATTCGCGATCGAGGTCCGGGTGATCCACATGGCGTCTCCTCCTCACCCGCGGGGCGCGTCGCGCCCGGGGCGGGATGATTTGACCAGCTCACCCGCTCGGTCCTTGCCAGCCGGCGCTGCATCGCGCGACGACGACGCATTGACGATCGCTGCCTCCCCCTCCTTCAGGTTGTCGAAGCGCCCGGCGAGCACCGGCGTCTGCGATGGCAGCGGCGTCTCGATCTCGACGCGGCCACTCGCCTCGTCGCGGCGCCCGGTGACGACCATGTGGCGCACGAGCTTGCCGGCTTCGATCGTCCACACGTAGGACTGGCCGGCCTCGCTGCGCACGGCGGACATCGGAAGCGTCGGTGCCGGCGCACCGGCCGCAAGCGTGATGCGCCCGGTCGCGAACATTCCGGTGCGCAGCGCGGCATCGGGATTGGGGAGGCCCACGTGCACGATGATCGCGCGCGTGCCGGGCTCGGTCGACGGATTGATCCGGTCGACGCGGCCGGCGAAGCGACGCTCGCGAAAACCGTCGACCGAAAGCTCGACCGGCATGCCCGGCTCCACCTCGGGCACGTCGATCGCGGGGACCATCGCCTGCACCTCGAGGTCATCGAGGTCGACGATCGTAAGCAGCGGCGCCTCCACCGCAACCTTCTCGCCCGGCTGAACGTGGCGCTTGGCGACGACCCCCGACAGCGGCGCCACGACTTCGGTGTCGCGCAGCGCATTCCTCGCGAGCTGCACCTGGGCTTCGGCGGACTTGACGTTGCCGCGTGCGACGTCGAAGCTCGATTCGGCGTTGTCGAAAGCGCTTTGCGAAATGAACCGGTCGTGCAGCAGACGGAGGTTCATCGACCTCGTCTTGTCGGCGAGCGCGAGCTGCGCACGCGCGCTTTCGAGCGCGCCCATCCGGTCGGCGAGCCGCGAGGTCAGGTCTGCAGACTCGATCCGCGCAAGGCGCTGCCCTTCGCGGACGGGATCGCCCTCGCGCAGCTTCAGATCGACGACGTCGCCCGCGATCTTGGCCTTGACGACGGCCTGGCGCACCGCCTCGAGCGTTCCGGAAACGGGCAGCCAGCGCCCGAGCGCCATGTCCGTCACGTGGGTGAGGTCGGCCGCCGCGAACTCGAGCGCGACCGGCGGCGAATTGCCGGTTGCGGCGGTCGCCGCGTCGCTCGCGCGCTTGCTTGCCCGGAGCGCGACGGCGCCGGCGAGCCCGACGGCGAGCACCAGTACGGCGAGGGCGCCGACGACCCGTCGACGCGTCATGCGGATGAACATGCATTTCCCCTTCGGGCCCGGGTAGGGCCCGGCCGGTTTGACGGCGCCACGGCGGACGCCATGCGGGTGGCACGGCAGCGCTGCGACGACTGGCCATTCGATGCGGCGAGCGCCCCGATCGGATTCATCGAACCCCTTCCGGCCCCGCGGGCGTGCGGTCGCGCGCCCGGCGCGCACGCTCGAAAGGCGTGGCAGCCTAATCGGGATGCCGTCCGCGGACAAGAAGGGCGCGATGAAATGCGCTCCGGCGCGACAGCCCGCCGCCGGCCGGGCCCGAACGCCCCACCCCGGCCCCCTTGGCCCGGAGCCCCCTGCAAGTCCCCGGCTGCGGGAGACCCGGCGGCTCGACGAGGCGACAATGCCATTGACACCCGAATTGGCAGGGAATCATAATTTTATGTTTTCCCCCTTCCCCATTCTCCGTTCGGAGGCTTCAGATGCGTGTCGCCCACAGGATCGGCCTGACGCTCGTCGCGGCGTCGGTCATCGCGATTTACGGTTGCGGTAAGAAGGAAGAACCGAAGGAGGCGGCGGCTCCCGCTCCTGCCGCAGCTGCGGTCGAGCAGCCCGTCGTCGTCAAGATCGGGTCCGCAGGCCCGCTGACCGGCGAAATCGCGCACCTCGGCAAGGACAACGACAACGGCGTCCAACTCGCCATCGACCAGGCGAACGGCAAGCAGGTCAAGATCGGCGGCAAGCCGGTCAAGTTCGAGGTGATGAGCGAGGACGACCAGGCCGATCCGAAGCTCGGTCCGACCATCGCGCAGAAGCTCGTCGATGCCAAGGTGGCGGGCGTCGTCGGCCACCTGAACTCGGGTGTGACCATCCCGGCCTCGGCGGTGTACCACCAGGCGGGCATCCCGATGATCTCCGGATCGGCGACGAATCCGCAGCTGACCGAGCAGGGCTTCAACAACATCTTCCGTGTCGTCGGCCGCGACGATCAGCAGGGTCCGGCCGTCGCCCAATACCTCGAGTCGATGAAGATGAAGAAGGTGGCGATCGCCGACGACGCGACCGCCTACGGCGCGGGACTGGCCGACGAGGTCGAGACGACCCTGAAGGCCGCCGGCATCAAGATCGTCGCACGCGAGAAGACCAACGACAAGGCGACCGACTTCAAGGCGATCCTGACCAAGATCAAGGGTCGCGCGCCCGATGCGATCTTCTACGGCGGCATGGACGCCACCGGCGGCCCGATGCTCAAGCAGGCGCGCGAGCTCGGCATCAAGGCGGTGTTCGGCTTCGGCGACGGCGCATGCACCGACACGATGAACAAGCTCGCCGGCGAGAAGAACGCGCAGGGCTTCATCTGCTCGCAGGCCGGGCTGCCCGTGCAGGCGGCGTCGAAGAGCTTCCTCGACGCGTACAAGGCCAAGTACAACGTCGATCCGATCATCTACGCGCCGTTCACCTATGACGCCGCGAACCTGCTGATCGCCGCGATGGAGAAGGCCGACTCGACCGATCCCGCCAAGTACCTGCCGGCGCTGCAATCGATCAGCTACGACGGCGCGACCGGCCATATCGAGTTCGATTCCAAGGGCGACCGCAAGAACGCCGAGATCACGATCTTCACGATGAAGGACGGCAAGCTGGCGCCGGTCGCCGTGGTCAAGAGCGGCAAGAGCATCGCCTTCGACGAATTCATGAAGGAAGCGGCGACCGCAGCCCCTGCGGCCGCACCGGCGATGGCACCGGCGGCAGCGCCGGCGATGGCACCGGCCGAGCCGAAGAAGGACGACGCAAAGAAGTAGGCCCGAAGCGCGCAGCAGAGCCTTCGGCACAGGACGGCGCCCTGAGGGGCGCCGTCTTTTTTCCGCGCCCTTGCCGGGGACGCCCCAAACACCGGACAATCGCGGGGCAAACGGCGCCATACCCCCTCGTGGACACGTTCATCCAGCAACTCGTCAACGGCATCACGCTCGGAAGCGTGTATGCGATCGTCGCGCTGGGCTACACGATGGTCTACGGCATCATCCAGCTGATCAACTTCGCCCACGGCGACGTGGTGATGATCGGCGCGATGGTCGCCTACTCGGTCATCGCCGTGCTGGTCGGCGCGGGCGTTCCGCTGCCCCCGCTCGCGATCCTCGCCATCGCGACCCTGTGCGCGGTTCCCGTCTGCATGGCGGTGGGCTACACGCTCGAACGCGTCGCCTACCGGCCGCTGCGCAATGCACCGAGGCTCGCGCCTCTGATCACCGCGATCGGGCTGTCGATCGTCCTCCAGAACGTGGCGCTGATCATCTGGAGCCGGAATCCGCTCGCGTACCCGCAGATCATCGACACGGCGACCTATCACCTGACATCGAACCCCGACGGCGCGACGATCACCAACGTGCAGGTCGGGATCGTCGGCCTGTCGATCCTCATGATGGCGGGCCTGCTGCTGCTCGTCTATCGCACCAAGCTGGGCATCGCGATGCGGGCGGTGGCGCAGAATCCGCAGGTCGCGGGACTGATGGGCATCGACATCGATCGCGTCATCTCGATGACGTTCATGATCGGAGCAGCGCTCGCGGCCGTCGCAGGCGTCATGGACGGCAGCTATTACGGCATCGCCCACTACCAGATGGGCTTCCTGCTCGGCCTGAAGGCGTTTTCCGCGGCCGTGCTGGGCGGCATCGGCAACCTCGGCGGCGCGATGCTCGGCGGCCTGCTGATGGGCATCATCGAGGCGCTGGGTGCCGGCTACGTCGGCGAGCTCACGAATCTGTGCCACCTGTCCGGCTGGTCCGATGCGCTGGCGCAGCGCTGCGCCAACGATCCCCACCTGGCCGTGTTCGGCTCCAACTACCAGGACGTGTTCGCATTCATCGTGCTGATCCTGGTGCTGGTGTTCCGCCCGTCCGGCCTGCTGGGCGAGCGCGTCTCCGACCGCGCCTAGAACGACCGCCTCATGCGCAGCTTCCTCGACGTTCGCCACCGCCCTGCGCTCGCATGGGTCGGCGTCGCGCTCGTCGCGGCAACGCTGGTCGTGCTGCCCTGGGTGCTCGCCGGCATCGGCACCGCGTGGGTGCGGATCACCAACCTCGCGATCCTGTACTGTTTCCTCGCCCTGGGCCTCAACATCGTGGTCGGGTTCGCCGGGCTGCTGGACCTGGGCTACATCGCGTTCTACGGCGTCGGCGCCTACGTCTACGCGCTGCTCGCGAGCCCGCACTTCGGCATTCACCTGCCGTTCTGGGCGATCCTGCCGCTCGGGGCCGCCGTCGCCTGCGTGTTCGGCGTGCTGCTCGGAACACCGACGCTCAAACTGCGCGGCGACTACCTGGCGATCGTCACGCTCGGCTTCGGCGAGATTGTCCGGATCTTCCTCAACAACCTGTCGTCGCCGTTCAACCTCACCAACGGCCCGCAGGGCATCACGCTGATCGACCCGTTTCGCATCGACGGCTTCAGCTTCGCGACGACCCAGCAGGTGTTCGGGAACACGCTGAGCTCGCCGATCAAGTACTACTACTTCCTGCTCGCCGTTCTGCTGATCGTCATCGTGGTCAACCTGCGGCTGCAGGACTCGCGGATCGGACGCGCCTGGGAGGCGATCCGCGAGGACGAGATCGCCGCGCGCGCCATGGGTATCAACACGCGGAACCTGAAGCTGCTGGCGTTCGCGATGGGCGCGTCGTTCGGCGGCATCGCCGGCGGCATGTTCTCGGCGATGCAGGGCTTCATCAGCCCCGAGAGCTTCGTTCTGGTCGAGTCGATCATGGTGCTGTCGATGGTCGTGCTGGGCGGCATGGGGAACATCTTCGGCGTGGTGATCGGCGCGCTGCTGCTGTCGTACGTCCCCGAGGTCCTCCGCTACACGGTCGGACCCGCGCAGAAAGCGGTGTTCGGCCGCACGCTGATCGATCCGGAGGTGTTCCGGATGCTGCTGTTCGGCCTCGCACTGGTGCTGATGATGCTGTTCCGTCCGGCCGGCATCCTGCCTTCGGCGGTGCGCAAGCGCGAGCTGCAGCGAAAGGCGGACGGTGCCTAGAGCCCGTGCTGCCGGCGCGGCACGACGATGAGCGGACGGTCCGACCTGCTCGTCGCGCAGCACATCGCCAAGCGCTTCGGCGGCGTGACCGCACTCGCCGACGTCTCGTTCGCGATCCGCCAAGGCGAGATCTACGGGCTCATCGGTCCGAACGGCGCCGGCAAGACATCGCTGTTCAACGTCCTGACCGGCATCTACACGCCCGACGACGGCAATTTCAGCTTCGAGGGCCGCCCGCTCGCCGGCCTCAAGCCCAACGACGTCGCCGAGCGCGGCATAGCACGCACCTTCCAGAACATCCGCCTGTTCGCCAACCTTTCGGCGCTCGAGAACGTGATGATCGGCCGCCATGTGCGGACCCGCGCGAATGTGTTCGGCGCGATCTTCCGCAACGCCCGCACGCTCGCGGAGGAGCGCGCGATAGAGAAGCGCGCCCGCGAGCTGCTCGAATACGTTGGCGTCGACCAGCGTGCGAACACCTTCGCGAAGCATCTGGCCTATGGCGACCAGCGTCGGCTGGAGATCGCGCGCGCGCTCGCGACCGATCCGCGGCTGCTCGCCCTCGACGAGCCTGCAGCGGGAATGAATGCAACCGAGACCGCGGCGCTCAAGGACCTGCTCGAGAACATCCGGCGCGACGGGGTGACGATCCTCCTGATCGAGCACGACATGAAGCTCGTCATGAACGTCTGCGACCGCGTGCTGGTGCTCGACTACGGCCGGAAGATCGCCGAAGGCCCTGCCGCCGAAGTCCAGAAGGACGAAAAGGTCATCGCCGCCTACCTGGGCGGCGAGGTGACGCTGAACCTCAAGGGCGCGTGAGTCGGGGATTGCGATGACGGCTACCCCTCTGCTGGCGCTCGATCGGCTGGCGCTCGCCTACGGCGGCATCCAGGCGGTCAAGGGCATCGATCTCGCCGTCGGTGCGGGCGAGCTCGTGTGCCTGATCGGCGCGAACGGCGCTGGCAAGACGACGACCCTGAAAGGCATCTGCGGATTGCTGCCACCCCGGTCGGGCGCCATCCACTATGCGGGCGAGAACATCGCCGGCCGGCGGTCGTTCGAGCTGGTGCGCCGCGGCCTCGTCATGGTGCCCGAGGGCCGGGGCATGTTCGGCGCGCTCACGATCGAGGAGAACCTCGCGATGGGCGCCTACATTCGCGATGACCGCGCCGCCATCCGCGAAGACATCGAGCGCGTGTTCACGCTGTTTCCGCGGTTGAAGGAGCGGCGCAGCCAGACGGCGGGCACGCTTTCGGGCGGCGAGCAGCAGATGCTCGCCATCGGACGCGCGCTGATGTCCCGCCCGAAGCTGCTGCTGCTCGACGAGCCGTCGATGGGGTTGGCACCCCTGATGGTCCAGAAGGTCTTCGAGACGATCATCTCGGTGTCGAGGGAGGGTGTGACGATCCTGCTGATCGAGCAGAACGCGAGGCTCGCGCTGGAGATCAGCGACCGCGGGTACGTGATGGAGTCGGGAGAGATCACGCTCGAGGGCGCCGCCGCGAAGCTGCTCCACGATCCCAAGGTGCGCGCCGCGTATCTCGGTGAAACCGCCTGAACGCAGGGTCTGCGCATTTCCGACGACAACGCCCAACGTGATCGCAGGCCGGGCCCCGGTCCCGCCACCCGCCGCACGCCGCGCGCGGTCGGCATCGATCACGGAATCCAGTGGTACCGCGAGGCGATGCTGCTCTGGAAGCGGGGTCCCCTGGGGTTCTCCGCGCTCGCGCTCGTCATCCTCGCCGTCAATCTGGCGCTCAATCTGCTGCCGGCAGCCGGCATCGCGATCGGGCAGGCGATAGTGCCGCTGGCCGAATGCAGTCTGCTGTATGCGAGCCTCGCCGCCGATCGCGGCGACCGCCCGCGCCTGCGTCATCTCGCTGCGGTGGCCGGCGCGTCGCCGGGAGCGCTGGCGGCGGTCGTCGTCGGCGGTGCCGCAGTATTCGGCGCCGAAGCGCTGGTCGCCGCGGAATTCGCCGGCATCAACATGCTGGCGCCGGGGACCGACATGCCGGTGTCGGCAACTGGGCTGATCGTCACCTATGCGGCGGGAATGCTGGTGTCGCTGCCGCTCACTTTCGTGCCGTTCGCGGCGCTGTTCGACGAGGTCCCGTTCGGCGAGGCGTTCGCCCAGAGCTTTGCCGCATTCGCGCGCAACCCGGGCCCGCTCGCGGTCTACGGCGTGCTGTCGTTCGTCCTGCTGCTGCTGGGGCTGCTGACCAACGGTCTCGGACTGCTGCTCGCGCTGCCGTGGTCGGCCGCGGCGTCGTACGCCGCGTGGAAGGATATCTTCGGAGTCTCCTGAGCGCGCCTGCCGGGCGGGTGCCGGGGCGCGCCCGGCCCGGCTTTCAGTCTTCCATCTCCCATTTCTCCGCGCTCGCCCCCGCCAGGGCCCGCACTCGCTGTTCGTCCTTGGCGAATTCCGCCGCCGGTCCCGAGTAGACGATGCTGCCGTTGTCGAGCACGTAGGCATGATCGGCGATGGCCACGGTCGCGCGGACGTTCTGCTCGACCAGCAGCACCGAGATGCCCTCCTTGCGAGCCTCGGTGACGATGTTGAAGACCTCGCGGACAATCAGCGGGGCGAGGCCCTGCGACGGCTCGTCGAGCGCGAGGAGCTTCGGGTTCAACATCAGCGTGCGCGCGATCGCGAGCATTTCCTGCTCGCCTCCGGAGAGCTGGCTGCCCTTGTTGCCCTTGCGCTCGGCGAGCCGTGGAAACGACTGGAAGACGCGCTGCACGTTCCAAGGGCCGGGCCGCGCCACGGCGACGAGCAGGTTCTCTTCAACGGTGAGGTTCGGGAATATCCGGCGCCCTTCCGGCACGTACCCGAGCCCGAGTCCGGCGATCTGGTCGGGCGCCCAGTGCGTCGTCGCCTGGCCGAACACGCGGATCGCGCCTTCGCGCGGCGGTGTCAGGCCGATGATGCTGCGCAGCGTCGTCGACTTGCCGGCGCCGTTGCGGCCGAGCAGCGCGACGATGTTCCCCTCGGGAACGGCAAGGCTCACGCCGTGCAGGATGTGGCTCTTGCCGTAGTAGGTGTGCAGCCCTTCGACTTCGAGGACGTTCAATGCGATTCTCCCAGATAGGCCGCCTGCACGCGCTCGTCCGCCGCGATCTCGTCGGGCGTGCCCTCGGCGAGGATGCGCCCCTCGGTAAGCACCATGATCCGGTCGGCGAGGTGGAAGATGACGCGCATGTCGTGCTCGATCAGCACGATCGCGAGGTTCTGCTCGCGGTGCAGCTTGCGTATCAGCCGCGTGATGTCGTAGGTCTCCTGGTCGCCCATGCCCGCGGTCGGCTCGTCGAGCAGCAGCAGCCGCGGCTTCAATGCCAGGGCCATCATGATCTCGGTCGCGCGCTGGTCGCCGTGCTACAGCTCGCCGACCAGCCGATTCGCCTTGTCCTGCAGGTTCCCCTGGAGCATCAGCTCGACGACGCGGGCATCGATCTCGTCGCGCAGGCGGCGCGAGATCCAGGGACGCAGGCGCAGCCCCGCGGCGACCTCGACCGGGATGCGCAGGTTCTGCCGGACCGTGAGCTCCGGGAAGATCTCGGTGATCTGGAATGTGCGCGCCATGCCCATCTGCACCCGTTCGTGCGGCGCGAGATCGGTCACGTCCTTGTCGTCGAAGAAGATCTTCCCCGAGGTCGGCGGGAAGAAGCCGCTGATCAGGTTGAAGAATGTCGTCTTGCCGGCGCCATTGGGTCCGATGACGGCGTGCAGCTCGCCGCGGGCCACCGACAGGGAGACCCCATTGACCGCGACCAGGCTGCCGAAGGCCCGCGTCGCGTTTTCCACGCGCAGAAGGCTCATTGGCTGCTCCTGCGGCGGATCATTCCCAGCACGCCGCGCGGGAAGAACAGCACTACGAGCACGAAGAAGACTCCGACGAACGACATCCAGTTCTCGGTGCGGCTCGACACGAAATCCTGCAACACGACGAATATCGCAGCGCCGACCAGCGGCCCCCAGAACGAGCGCATGCCCCCCAGCACCGCCATGATCACGAAGTTCCCCGACTGGCCCCAGAACAGCGCCCGCGGATCGACGAAGTTGTTGAGCAGCGCGTACATCGTCCCCGCGAGACTGCAGAATGCGCAGGAAATGACGAACGACAGCCAAAGGTGGCGCTCGACGGGGATCCCGAGGAAACGGGCGCGCCGTTCGTTCTCGCGGATCGCGAGCAGCGTGCGCCCGAACGGCGAGCGGAGGATCATCCCCATACATGCCACCGCGAGCAGGAAGAGGACAAGGACGAAGTAGTAGAACGTCAGCGCGCGGTCGAGCAACTCGATGCGGGTGAACCCCAGGTCCAGCGCCTGCCGCTTCCATCCCGTCAGGCCATCGTCGCCGCCGGTGACCGAGTTCCACCGGAAGGCGATGAAGAAGAACACCTGCCCGAAGGCGATCGTCACCATCGCAAAGTAGACGCCGCGCAGCTTGATGATCAAGGCCCCGATCACCATCGCCGCGATCGTGCCCACGGCGACCCCTACCAGGATTCCCAGAGGCGTGCTCGGCGCGATGTACTTGATGATCATCGCGACGCCGTATCCGCCGAGCCCGAAGTACGCCGCGTGGCCGAATGAAAGCGTGCCGGTGAACCCGAGCAGGAAATTGAGCGCCATGGCGGCCAGCGCCATCACCAGCACCTGCGTGGCGAGCTCGGTATAGCCGCCCACGTATTGCATCCAGAACGGCATCGTCGCCAGCAGCAGCACCACCAGCGCATTGGTGCTCGATCGCCCAAAGCCTTTCATTGCAGCCTCCCTTCTTCGCCCAGCAGGCCGCGCGGGCGCAGCAGGAGCACGAGTCCCATCATCACGTACATCACCGCCTCGGTCGCCGACGGGAAGAACACCGTCGTCAGGCCCGAAGCCACGCCGATCAAGAGCCCGCCCAGCAGCGTGCCCGGCAGGCTGCCGAGGCCGCCGACGATGATCGCGACGAAGCTCGGCATGATCAGCGAAGTGCCGATCGTCGGCTGCAGGCCCAGCAGACCGGCCGCCAGCACGCCGGCGAGGCCGGCCAGGTAGATCCCCAGCCCGAAATTGAGGTTGCGCAGCACGCGGACGTTGACGCCCAGCGTCGATACCGTTTCCAGATCCATCGTCCCGGCGCGGATGCGCATCCCGAGCCGCGTCCGGTTCAGGATGAAGAACAATGCCGCGACGGCGATGCCGACCAGCACGACCATGAACACCCGGTAGCCGGTGAGGAAGAAGAACGAACTGCTCAACGGCTTGGTGAGGAATTCGGGCACGATGAACGGAACGCTCTGCGCGCCCCAGATGTAGCGCGAGACATCCTCGAAGATATAGGCGAGGCCGAAGGTCAGCAGCAGACTGTAGAGCGGATCGCGGCCGTAGAGCCGCCGGATCAGCAGACGCTCGACCAGGATTCCAAGGAATGCAGTCAGGAAAGGCGCGATAAGCAGGGCGCCCCAGAACCCCACGTAAGGCATCAGCGTGTACGCGATGTACGCGCCCAGGGCGAGAAAGCCCCCATGCGCGAAATTGATGACGCCGCTCAGGTTGAGGATCAGCGACAGCCCGAGCGCCATCAACGCGTAGAAGGCGCCGACGATGAGGCCATTGAACAGGTTGAACAGGATCAGCTGGGACATGCGGCGTCACTCTCCCTGGAACACGCGTGACCACTTGCAGCGCAACAGCGCGGCCGCCAGGACTGCGGCGGCCGCAAAGTGCGCGATTGGATGAACTTCGACCCGGCGCCGCGGCACCGGGCCTGCGAACCTGGCCGGTTACGCGGGCCAGGTCATCTTGCAGCCGGACTCCTCGAGCGTTCCGGCAGCATCCTTGCCGTGCACGACCTCGGCCACGTGAAACAGGTCGTCGGGGGCGGAACCCTTGGCCTGGGCGTTGCCGACGTAGAGGCTGCCGATCAGCTGGTTCTGCCCTGCCCGATAGTACGGCGTGTCGGGCATCAGACCGACCTCGGGAGGAAGCTTGAAGTCCTGCAACGCCTTCGCCATCTTGATCGCGTCCAGCGACTTGGCCGTGTTGGCCGCCAGTGCACAGGTCCAGGTCGATGCGAAGCCGAACCAGGTGCGGGCGGTCGGGACGCGACCGGTCTTCTTCTTGATCGCCGCGACGAAATCCGCGACATGCGGCACGTTCGGCTGGTTCCAGTACCACTCGAACACCCAGGTGCCGATCCGCGCCTCGGGTGGCAGCCCTTCGAGCGCCTCCAGTTCCTGCTGGGCACCGGCCAGGTGGACACGCTTGTCGAGACCGAATTGCACCGCCTGCTTGAGGGCGTTGATCATGTCGTCGCCCTGGGTCAGGAAGATGATCACGTCCGGCTTCGCCGATTCCGCCTTGATCAGGTAGGACGAGAAGTCGGTCGTGCCCAGCGGCGTCAGGTCGGCGCCGAGCTTCGTATACCCAAGCTTGCCGCCCGCCTTCTCGAGACCGGACTGCAGCGTGTGCCCGAACGCGTAATCGGGCGTGATGAAGTACCACTTCTTGCCTGCGTTCTTGATCAGCGCCGGAGCAACGGCATTGGCTTCCATCTGCGTGGTGTTGCAGACACGGAACACGTTCCAGTGGCAGGTCGCGCCGGTGACTGCGTCCGTATGCCCGCCAGGGACGACGTGCAGGATCTTCTTCTCGCTGCTGACGTCGGCCATCGCCAGCGCCAGGGCCGAATTCACGTTGCCAAGCAGGAAGTTGACCTGGTCGCGGTCGATCAGCTTGCGCGCCTTCTGCACCGCCGTGCCTGCATCGCCGCTGGTGGAGTCCTCGACGACCAATTCGGCCTGGCGACCGAGGATGCCACCCTTGGCATTGATCTGCTCGATCGCGAGCTGGCAGCCGATCAGTTCGTTCTTGCCGACCGCCGCGTAGGTGCCCGTCAGCGGGTTGTCGAGCCCGATCTTGACCGGCGTCTCGCCGCGCGCGCTGATGATGAAAGGTCCCGCGAACTGCGCCGCGCCGACGGCCAGGCCGGCCTTCAGGACTGTGCGGCGAGTGCTCCGCTGGGGTGGTTTGCGATCCATGTGCTTCCTCCGAGGTTGAGTTCCGTGGTTCAGCCGATCGTTCAGCCTGTTCTTCTGTTGGCTACTGTCCAGGTCCCGCGGAAGCTCCCTCAGCCCCTGCGCCACGACCTGCATCGACGGGGACAGCACCCGCCGCCAGCCGGCGAATGATGTTGGCGAATACCGAGATTGTCAAACAGATTTGTCGTCCGTCCGACGGGCAGAAATGCTCCCTCGGGGCTCGCGGTTGCGGTGGGTGACCGACCGCCGCGAACGAACCCGGGCCTAGGGCCGCCGGGCGAAACCGGTGAGGCCCGCCTCGGGCGCAGCACGCTCGATGACAACGGCATCGACCTGCGCTGCGCGCGGGCCCCGGCGGCAGCGCTCGATCAGCCGGTCGCAGGCTTCCCGCGGCCCCTGGATTCGGGCCTCGACGACGCCCTCGCGGCCGTTGCGCACCCAGCCGTCGACGCCCAGGCCCTGCGCTGCCGCGACCAGCCAGTCGCGGTACCCGACCCCTTGCACCATTCCGGTGATTCTCAGGCTGCAGGCGCGCGACGGCGCCGTCCGCCAGCGCGAGTACAACGCCAGCGCGGCCACGGTCTTGGCATCGGTCAGCCCCCCTGCATCGAGCGCCTCGTAGAGCGCGTCTTCGGTGCACGTCACGATCTCCAGGAACTCCCCGTGGTCGAGCCGCGACCCGACGTGGGTGAGCCCGCGTGCGAGATAGAGACCGATCACTTCGGTCGAATAGGAGATCACCGGATGCACGGCGCCCAGCAGCGTCCACTCGACCGCCGCGTAGCCCGCCTCCTCGATGAGCTCCCGACGCGCAGTGACGAGCGCAGTCTCGCCGGGATCGAGCTTGCCGGCCGGGAATTCGAGGAACGCGCGATTCAGCGGATACCTGAACTGCCGCTCGACGACGAGGCGCCCGTCGGGGAGCTCGGGGATCATCAGCACCGCCCCGGGATGGATGACGTATTCGCGCAATGTCTCGCCGCCGTCGGGAAGGCGCACGCGGTCCTGCCGAACGTCGAGCAGCCTGCCGCGATAGACCTGGCTGCCGGCAAGCCGCTTCTCTTCCAGCGGATCGCCGTCGACCGCGGCCGGCGGCCGGTGATCGTCGCCTTGCCCGGGGCCGCGCCGCGGCCGGTCGTCGTCTGCAGCGTTCATTGGACTACCCTCGTGCTTCGCACTCCGCTGTTCGCCCTCGGGGCGGCCCGGCGGACTGTCTGGGGCGCCGACTGGCTCACGCGAGCCAGTCGCGCGCCGGAAGGAAATCGGTGCAGAGCCGCGCCTCCGGCGATCCGGGTTCGGGCGTCCACTCGTAGCGCCAGCGCGCGAGCGGGGGCATCGACAGCAGGATCGCTTCGGTGCGACCGCTGGATTGCAGCCCGAACAGGGTTCCGCGATCCCACACGAGGTTGAACTCGACGTAGCGTCCGCGGCGATAGGCCTGGAAATCACGCTCGCGCTCGCCGTAGGGCAGGCTGCGCCGCCGCTCCAGTATCGGCAGGTAGGCCGGGACGAAATGGTCGCCGACGCTCCTGGTCATCGCGAACGCCTGCGCGAAACCGCCCTCGCTGAAATCGTCGTAGAAGATGCCACCGATGCCGCGTGCCTCCTGCCGGTGCTTCAGGTAGAAATACTCGTCGCAGGCGCGCTTGAAGCGCGAATGGAGCCCGGCGCCGAACAGCGCGAGCGCAGCGCGACAGGTCGAATGGAAATGCCGGGCGTCCTCGACGTACCCATAGCAGGGCGTCAGGTCCATGCCGCCGCCGAACCACCAGACGGCGTCATCCCCCTCGTCGTCCTTCGCCCCCGCGGCGCTCCCCGGCGCGACGAAAAAACGCACGTTCAGATGCACGGTCGGGGCGAAGGGATTGCGGGGGTGGATCACCAGCGACACGCCCAGCGCCTCCCAGGCGCGACCCGCGAGCTGCGGCCGGTGCGCGGTCGCCGACGCCGGCAGGCTGCGACCCATGACGTGCGAGAACAGCACACCCGCACGCTCGAGCACGCCACCGTCCTCGAGGTACATCGTGATGCCGCCGCCGCCCTCGCTGCGCTGCCACTCGTCGCGCCGGAACGGCGCGCCGTCGACCCCCTGCAACGCTTCGACGATGCCCCGCTGCAATCCGGTGAAATACCCGCGGATGGCAGCGATGTCGGGCTTGCCGCCCACGACGCCCGATTCGCCCATGCGCAGTCCTCCGGCTCAGCTCCGCCGCGCCAGGGCGCGATGCCCGATGTCGCTGCGGTACTGCATGCCGTCGAAATGGATCGCCGCCACCGCGGCGTAGGCCGCGCGCTGCGCCTGGCGGATGGAGTCGCCCAGCGCGGTGACACCGAGCACGCGCCCGCCGCTGACCCGGACTTCGCCGTCGGACAGTGTGGTGCCCGCATGGAACACCGTGACCCCCGGGTGCGCATCGTCGGTGACGCGGTCGAGGCCGTCGACGACGTCGCCCTTGCGCGGCGAAGCCGGATAGCCCGCAGCCGCCAGCACGACGGTCAGTGCGACGCGGCGGTCCCACTCGGCCTCGGTGCGATCGAGGGTGCCGGCGAGCGCTTGCTCGAACAGCACGACCGGATCCGAGCGCAGGCGCGCCATGATCGGCTGCGTCTCCGGGTCGCCCAGACGGCAGTTGAACTCGAGCACGCGTGGTGCGCCCGCCGCATCGATCATCACGCCCGCGTAAAGGAATCCCGTGTACGGCATGCCTTCGGCAGCCATGCCGTTGACCGCGGGGACGATCACGTCGCGCATGATCCGCGCTTGGACGGTCGGCGTCACGACGGGGGCGGGCGAGTAGGCGCCCATGCCCCCGGTGTTCGGCCCCTGGTCCCCGTCGCGCAGACGCTTGTGATCCTGCGACGACGCGAGGGGCAGCACGTGCGCACCATCGGCCATCACGATGAAGCTCGCCTCCTCGCCCTCGAGGAAATCCTCGATCACGACGCGCGCACCGGCTTCGCCGACGGCGCTGCCCGAAAGCATCGAGTCGATCGCCGCGTGAGCCTCGGCGACGTTCGCGGCCACGACGACACCCTTGCCCGCCGCGAGACCGTCGGCCTTGACGACGATCGGCGCACCGCGGCTGTCGACGTACGCGTGCGCGGCCGCCGCCTCGGTGAACGTCCGGTACTCGGCGGTCGGGATTCCATGCCGCAGCATGAACGCCTTGGCGAAGTCCTTCGAGCTCTCGAGCTGCGCTGCAGCGCGCGTGGGCCCGAAGATCCGCAGCCCCGCGGCACGAAAGGCATCGACGATGCCGGCCGCCAGCGGCGCCTCGGGGCCGACGACGGTCAGGCCGACCGATTCGCGCCTGGCGAATGCGATCAGCGTCACGATGTCCTCGACCGGAACGTTGCTGAGGTCCGGGTTGCGCGCAGTGCCGGCGTTGCCCGGCGCGACGAACACCTTGGCGACCCGTGGCGACTGCGCGATCTTCCAGGCGAGCGCATGCTCGCGGCCGCCCGAGCCGACAATCAGGACATTCATCGTGCGATCACGCTCACTTGAAAAGCACGCGGCCGAATATGTACAGGGTACTGCCGTGGTTGATGCCGCCGTTCAGCGTCGGGATGTACGTCGCGGACAAGGTTGCATCCCCGTAGCGCAACGATCCGACCGGCAGCACCACGGGAAACGGGATGCCGTTCGCGATGTCCGGCCGCTGGACGATCGCCGCGGTGAATCCCAGTCCGGGCTGCAGGCCGCTGCGCGGACCCCAGAAGGTCTCGTACTCGTAGCCGAGGTTGAATTGCGCATGACTGTGCGAATCCTTGAACACCAGGAAATACACCGAATGCGTGTCGCCATCGGGATCTTCGGTGGTGCGGATGGGACCGCCGCCCCAAGCGTTCGCATTGAGTTCGGCGCGCCGCTCCGGCGTCCAGGTGTACGGCAGGTGCCACGAGTAGCCGGAGATCAGCGCGCCGGTCCGGCCGTTCTCGTAGGTGTCGGCCAGCCGCGCGCATCCCTTGGCGATCCATTCCGGCCAGTCGTCGCAGGCGGCAAAGGCCGCAGGAACGACCGAAGCCCAGACGATTCCCGCGACTGCGGTGAAGCGGGCTGCATTCGCGAAAGCGCGGGTCCCACCCCCGAAACCCTCTGCAGCGCAGCGCCGGCCGCCCGCCGCACCTGCAGCTTCAATGCCGGAAATGGCGCACCCCCGTGAACACCATGGCGATCCCGCGCTCGTCGGCAGCGGCGATGACCTCGTCGTCGCGCACGCTGCCCCCGGGCTGGATCACCGCGACCGCGCCATTGTCGGCGACCACATCGAGTCCGTCGCGAAACGGGAAGAAGGCGTCGGAAGCCACAACCGATCCGGCGAGGGACAGCCCCGCGCTGCCGGCCTTGATCGCCGCGATGCGCGTCGAGTCGACGCGGCTCATCTGCCCGGCGCCGATGCCCAGCGTGCGCCCGCCCCCGCAATAGACGATCGCATTGGACTTGACGAACCACGCCACCCGCCAGGCGAACAGCAGATCGGCGATCTGCGCCGCGGTCGGCGCGACGCGCGTGACGACCCGCAGGTCACCTTCCAGGACGTCGCGCGCATCGCGCGTCTGCACCAGGAAGCCTCCACCCACCCGCTTGAGGTCCAGGTCTTCATGCCCTTCGCCGCCACGCCCCTCGCGTGCCGGCAGCGCGACCTCGAGCACGCGCACGTTCTTCTTCTGCGCGGCGACCGCGAGCGCCTCCGGCGCATAGCCCGGCGCGATCAACACCTCGACGAACTGCGCGGACACCGCCTCCAGCGTGGCGGCGTCGACGGGCCTGTTGAACGCGATGATGCCGCCAAATGCCGACGTCGGATCGGTCGCGAAAGCACGGCGATACGCGTCAATCGGCAGAGCGGCGCTCGCAACACCGCATGGATTCGCGTGCTTGACGATGACGCAGGTCGGGTCGGCGAACGTCGTCACGCATTGCCAGGCGGCGTCGGCGTCCGCGACGTTGTTGTACGAAAGCTCCTTGCCCTGCAGTTGCCGG
Source organism: Casimicrobiaceae bacterium (assembly GCA_035470905.1). Classification (GTDB taxonomy): domain Bacteria; phylum Pseudomonadota; class Gammaproteobacteria; order Burkholderiales; family Casimicrobiaceae; genus VBCG01. Next base: position 19,237 of record DATIQL010000027.1, on the reverse strand, counting down.
TAGGCGGCGATGTCCGATGGCGCGGCCGCGGGATCGCGGTACAGCGCCGCGCGCTGGTGCGGGTTCTCGCCGTAGCGCATTTCCTGGCGCTTTTCGCCGGCGACATTGAAGGATTGGGGGAATCCCTCCACGCTGCCGTTGGGCCTGCGCGCCGAGATCCAGTTGGCAATCGCCCCGTCGTACGCAGCCGTGTGCGCGAACGCGCGCTGCATCAGGCGGAAGCGCAGCGCGGTCGACAGGGTGCCGCCATTGGCGGTCAGCTCGGCGAGCACCTCGCCGTAATCGCCCGGATCGACGACGACTCCGACGTGCGACCAGTTCTTCGCCGCGGCGCGCAGCATCGCGGGGCCGCCGATGTCGATGTTCTCGATTGCCTCGTCGAGCGTGCACCCCGGATTCGCGACGGTCTCGCGGAACGGATAGAGATTGACGACGACGAGGTCGATCGTCGGAATCCCGGCTTGCGCAAGGGCCTCGCGGTGCGACTGCAGGTCGCGGCGCGCGAGAATGCCGCCGTGCACCTTCGGGTGCAGCGTCTTGACCCGGCCGTCGAGCATCTCCGGAAAGCCGGTGTAGGTCCCGACGTCGGTCACCGGTACGCCCGCGGCCGCCAGGAGCTTCGCGGTGCCGCCGGTCGACAGGAGCTTCACGTCGCGTGCAACCAGGCCTCGCGCGAGCTCGAGGATCCCCGTCTTGTCCGAGACCGACAGCAGAGCCTGCGCGACGATCCCCGTCATCGGCACGTCCACGTCAGATCAGCTTGTACTTGGCGAGCTTGGCACGCAGGGTGTTGCGGTTCAAGCCCAGCATGTCGGCCGCATGCGTCTGGTTGCCGTTCGAGCGCTCGAGCATCGAGCTCAGCAGCACGCGCTCGACCTGCGTGATCACCATGTCGTAGACCCCGTGCGGCGGCTCACCGTCCAGGCGCCTGAAATAATCGTCGAGCGAGCGCTCGACGCTGCGCCCGATCTCGTTGCTGCCATTCAACTGGATCTTCTTCTTCACGCCGCGAGGGCCTCCTCCCACGACGCCTGCGACCCCAGATACTGCAGGCGATGTCCAGCACGCGCAGCGGCGTCGAAAAACCGGTCGACCGCCGCCGATTGCCCAGCGACCGTATCGGCGGCATTGACCTCGCGCCTGAAGCTCTCGCTCCCGCGAAGCTCGCGCGTGTACCAATGCAGGTGCTTGCGCGCGATGCGCACGCCCAGGGTCTCGCCGTAGAACGCGTAGTGGTCCGCCAGGTGATCGCGGATCAGTCCGTGGACTTCCGCGACGGCCGGGGACGGCAACCGGCGGCCGGTTTCGAGGAAATGCGCGATCTCGCGGAAGATCCACGGCCGGCCCTGCGCCGCGCGCCCGATCATCAGCGCGTCGGCGCCCGTGTACGCCAGGATCTCCCGGGCACGCTCGGGCGTGTCGATGTCGCCGTTCGCAATGACCGGGATCTTCACGCTGCGCTTGATCTCCCGGACCGTTTCGAACTCGACCGGGCCGTTGAACAGGCATGCGCGCGTGCGTCCATGAACCGCGAGCGCGGCAATGCCTGCTTCCTCGGCGATCCTCGCGATCGAGAGCGCGTTGCGTCGCGCGGGCGACGGACCGGTGCGGATCTTGAGCGTGACCGGGACGTCGACGGCGCGCACGACCGCCGCGAGGATCGAGGCCACCAGCGGCTCGTTGGCCAGCAGGGCGGATCCCGCGGCGGCGTTGCAGACCTTCTTCGCCGGGCATCCCATGTTGATGTCGATGATCTGCGCGCCGCGATCGACGTTGTAGCGCGCCGCATCGGCCAGGAGCCCGGGATCGGCGCCTGCGATCTGCACGGCGATCGGGGCGACCTCGCCTTCGTGATCGGTGCGCCGCCGCGATTTGTCGGTCGCCCACAGCCGGGGATTCGCAGCCACCATCTCCGACACCGCATAGCCGGCGCCGAGCCGCTTGCACAGCATGCGGAACGGACGGTCGGTCACGCCGGCCATCGGTGCGACGGCGAGATTGTTCGGCAGGGAATGTCCACCGATGCGCACGGCCTGGACTGTCGACTTCGAGGGAAGGGGGTCGAATTATACCGACAATCGCGTGCCGTCGATCGCCGTTCGGCGGGATGAACCCTGGAGCGCTTCGTCCGGGGAATTTCGTTCAGTGAATTCCGAACAGCATCGCGCGCGTGAACGCGCGCTTGGCGAACGGCATGGCATCGAGCAGCATCAGTCCGACGCCGCGCGGCGCCGACAGCCACGGCAGATCGTTGCCGAAAAGCTGCACCAGACCGTGCGTGAACGCAATGCCCGCTCGCCGGTCGAGGCCGCGCCCGCGGCGGTAGCGCTCGAGCATCGCCGCGCCGCCGAGATCCTCGCGCGGCGTCGCCAGAATCGTCTGCGCGAGCTCGTACGCGTCGCGCAGCCCGAGATTGAAACCCTGCCCCGCAATCGGATGCAAGGCCTGTGCCGCGTTGCCGATCACCGCGACGCGCGTCGCGGTCGTCGCGGTCGCGACTTCGAGGGCCAGCGCAAAGCTGCGCCGGTCGGCGACCCCTGCGAAGCCGCCGGCGCGACTTCCGAAATGCGCCGCCAGCTCACCCAGGAACTCGGCGTCGGACAGACCCAGCAGGCGCGCGGCCCGATCGGGCGTCTGGGTCCACACGAGCGCATAGTGATCGCGCTCTGGAAGCAGCGCGACCGGGCCATCGGGCGTGAAGCGCTCGTAGGCAATGCCCCGATGCGCGCGCGAAAGCGTGATCGCGGCGATCAGCGCCACCTGCCCGTAGTCGCGGCGCCTGCGCGTGATGCCCGCGACGATCGAGCCCGCGCCATCGGCGACGACGCCGAGCCTCGCGTGCAACGGACCTTCGGGCGCCCCCTCGAGGCCGATCAGCGCCTCGGCGGCCGAGCCCGTGACGCTGCGGGCAGTCGCGCCGTAGCGCATCTGCACCCGCGTCCTGCGCAGCGCGGCATCCAGCGCGGACTGCAACGCCCGGTAAGAAACGACGTAGCCCAGGGCGGGCAGCCCCTGCTCCTGCGCGTCGAGGGTCAGCGCGCCGAAACCGCGCGCCTGGGAAACGTCGATCGTCACGATCGGCGTCACCGCTCCCTCGGTCGCCGCGAGCCCCGCCCAGATGCCCAGCCGCTCGAACACCAGCCGGGCGCCGTGCGACAGCGCGAGCGAGCGATCCGCCCGTGCTGCCTCGCCAGGCGCGCGCGGGTCGACCACGACGACGTCGAGATCCGCATCGGCGAGCGCCAACGCGAGCGTCGCGCCGACCGGCCCGGCGCCGACGATCGCGACGTCGTGGGCCATCGTCGTCAGGCGGAAAGTGCGCGGCAGGCCGCTTCGACCCCGGCCACGGACTTGGGCGCGGCTTCGGTGAGGTTCTCGACGCCAGCGGGCGTCACCAGCACGTCGTCCTCGATGCGCACGCCGATGTTCCAGAAACGCTCGGGCACGTTGGCCGCGGGCCGGATGTAGGCGCCGGGCTCGACGGTCAGCACCATGCCGGGAACGAGGCGCACCGATTCGCCTTTCTGCTGGTAGAGCCCCGCGTCGTGCACGTCCATGCCGAGCCAGTGGCCGGCGCGGTGCATGTAGAACTGCTTGTAGCTGCCGCTCTCCAGCACCGCGTCGAGCGATCCCTCGCACAGTCCCAGGTCGATGAAACCCTGTGCAAGGACGCGCTCGGCGACGCGATGGTAGTCGTGGAAAGACGCCCCGGGCGTGATCGCGTCGATGCACGCGAGCTGCGCGGCAAGCACCAGCTCATACACCGCCTTCTGCGGGCCGGTGAACGCGCCATTGACCGGGAACGTGCGGGTGATGTCCGACGCATAGCCCTGATACTCGCACCCGGCGTCGATCAACAGGAGGTCGCCGCTCTGCATCTGGCGGTTGTTGTCGCGGTAGTGCAGAACGCAGGCGTTGGGTCCGGATGCGACGATCGACGAATACGCGACCGACTGCGCGCCGTTCTTCAGGAACTCGTGCATCAGCTCGGCTTCGACCTGGTACTCGAACGCCCCCGGCCGCGCCTGCGCCATCGCGCGGGCGTGGGCGACGCTGGAGATCGCGCAGGCGCGACGCATCAGCTCGACCTCGTGGCTGTCCTTCCGGAGCCGCATCGAATCGAGGACTGCGCGCACGTCCACGACCTCCTCCGGCGCGGAAACGCCGGTGCGGGCGCGGCCGCGGACCTCGTTCAACAGGTCGGCGACCTGGCGATCCCAGTCCGGAAACAGGCCCAGGGGCGTGAACACCGCCGGTCGATCGGAAGCGATCTCCGGAAGCTTCGACTTCAACGCTGAAATCGGATGGGCCTCGTCGAAACCGAAGATCTCGCGGGCGGCATCGGGGCCGTAGCGAAAACCGTCCCAGATCTCGCGCTCCTCGTCCTTTTCGCGGCAGAAGAGCAGCTGCCGATCTCCGTCGGGACCGGCGACCAGGGCAATGACCGCCTCGGGCTCGGGGAATCCCGACAGGTAGTAGAAATAGCTGTCGTGCCGGAACGGGTACAGGGAGTCGCGATTGCGCGAAACCTCGGGCGCGGTCGGCAGCAGTGCGAGGCCGCCTCCGCTCTTGCTGCGCATCGACTGCAATATCGCATCGCGCCGCGCGCGATAGACCTGGTGGGCGTGGTTCATCGTGGGATCCTGCGTTCGATCGCGCCATTATAGGGCGGCGGGGCAAGGCGCGCGGCTTTCCGGAAACCGACGGAGCCCTTAACATTGCCGCATGGTCGACGATGCGCCGCGCGCGCTGCCCACCGGTGTTTCGCTGCGCGAGGCCAAGCGCGCGCTGCGCGAGCGCGTCATCGCCGCGCGCGACGCGATTGCTCCCGGCGTACGGGCACTCGCATCGGAGGCGATCGCCGATCGCATATGCGCGCTGGAGTCCTGGGCGCGTGCGCGTGTGCCGTTGCTCACCCTTCCCTTCCGCAGCGAGTGGGACGCGGCGCCGGTCGCCGCGCGCGCCCTGGCCGCCGGCAAGGTCGTGGCACTGCCTCGCGTCGACGCGAATGCAAAGGTGCTGCGGCTGCACCGGATCACCGATCTCGCGCGCGACATCGCGCCCGGGCACCTCGGAATCCCGGAGCCGCGGCCGGATTGCCCGGCGATCGATCGTGATACGATCGATTGGATCCTGATCCCCGGCGTCGCGTTCGATGCGAGGGGCCACCGCCTCGGGTATGGCGGCGGGTATTACGACCGTCTGCTGCCCGGATTGCAGCGAGCAGCCCACCGTGTCGCGGGGGCGTTCGAGATGCAGATCGTCGACACCCTCCCTCTTGCGCCGCACGATTGCGGCATCGATACGGTCGTCACCGAGCGGCGCGTGATCGACGCCCGCGCGCACGCCGGATGACACCCGCGCGCACCGCGCAGATCGCTCTCGCCGCGACGCTGACGATCCAGATCTACACGTCGTTCGCCGGGACGGCGACGGCGGTGCTGGCGCCGGAGATCGCCGGGGATTTCGGCGTCGATCCGCGATTGATCGGGGTGTTCATCGGCACCGTCTATGGCGGCGCCATGCTGGCGAGCCTCGCCTGCGGCAGCTTCATCGAGCGCTACGGCCCGATCCGCGTGTCGCAGGTCTGCGTCGTGCTGTGCGCGCTTGGCGTGGCCGAGATGGCCGTGGCCCCCGCATCGCTGCCCGGGCTGCTCGCGCTCGCCGCAGTGGTGATCGGCCTGGGCTACGGGCCGATCACCCCGGCATCGTCACAGCTCCTGCAACGGACCGCGCCGCCGGCGCGCATGGCGCTGACGTTCTCGATCAAGCAGACCGGCGTCCCCGCCGGCGCGGCGCTGTCGGGTGCGCTGCTGCCCGGTCTCGCCCTGGTCGCGGGATGGCGCCCGGCGTTCGTCGCGGTCGCGGTCATCGGCGCGATCGTCGTGGCGCTCGCCCAGCCGATCCGGGCCGGTCTCGACGCCGAGCATTCCCCGCGGAGGCCGATGTCCTTCGCCGGCGTCGTCGGACCCCTCGCGCTCCTGTGGCGGTCGAAACCGCTGCTGACGCTGGCGCTGGTCTCGTTCGCGTATTCGGCGACCCAGGTGTGCCTCACCAGCTACCTGGTCGTCTACCTGACCGGAGCGATGGGCTACTCGCTGGTGTCGGCCGGATTCGCGCTGACGGCGACGACGGTCGCCGGTGCCGCGGGGCGCATCGGCTGGGGGTTGGTCGCCGACCGGCTGCTCGCGCCGCGCAAGGTGCTGGCGCTGATCGGACTGATCGCCGCCGGCTGCGGGTTCGCGATGGCGGCATCCACGCCGCAATGGCCCGTTGCGCTGGTGATCGGGCTCGCGATGTGCTTCGGCGCGACGGCGATCGGCTGGAACGGCGTCCAGCTCTCGGAAGTCGCGCGCCTCGCGCCCCCCGGGGCCGCGGGCAAGGTGACCGGCGCCGCGAGCGTCATCACCTTCGCCGGAGTGGTCGTCGGGCCGCCGTCGTTCGCGGTGCTTTCGAGCCTGACCGGGGGCTATCGGGCCGGCTTCGCTGCACTCGCCATCGTGAGCGGATGCAGCGCCATCGCGCTCCTTGCCAGGGAACCGCATACAATCAGCGCCTGAGAAGGCGACGGAGTCGAACCATGGACCGCATACCCGATATCGATCCCCAGGAAACCCGCGAATGGCTGGAGGCCCTCGAAGGCGTGCTCGGCACCGAAGGGCCCGATCGCGCGCATTTCCTGATCGAGCAGCTGATCGACAAGGCGCGCCGCTCGGGCGCGTACCTGCCGTTTTCGGCGAACACGGCGTACATCAACACCATCCCCGTCGACTCGCAGGTGCGCATCCCCGGCGACCAGAACATCGAGCACAGGATCCGCTCGGTCGCGCGCTGGAATGCAATGGCGATGGTCGTGCGCGCCAACAAGCACACGAACGTCGGCGGCCACATCGCGAGCTACGCGTCGGCGGCCACGCTCTACGACGTGGGCTTCAACCACTTCTGGCACGGCCTGTCCGACCGGCACGGCGGCGACCTCGTGTTCGTGCAGGGGCATTCGTCGCCGGGGGTCTACGCCCGCGCCTTCCTGCTCGGCCGGTTCACCGAGACCCAGCTCGACAACTACCGGCAGGAAGTCGACGGCAAGGGCATCTCGTCGTATCCGCACCCGTGGCTGATGCCGGACTTCTGGCAGTTCCCGACGGTGTCGATGGGCCTGGGGCCCCTGATGGCGATCTACCAGGCGCGCTTCATGAAGTACCTGCACGACCGGGGCCTCGCCGACACCAGCGGGCGCAAGGTCTGGTGCTTCTGCGGCGACGGCGAGATGGACGAGCCGGAATCGATGGGCGCGATCGGCATGGCCTAGCGCGAGAACCTCGACAACCTGATCTTCGTCGTCAACTGCAACCTGCAGCGCCTCGACGGACCGGTGCGCGGAAACGGCAAGATCATCCAGGAGCTCGAGAGCGATTTCCGCGGCGCGGGCTGGAACGTGATCAAGGTCATCTGGGGCACGCATTGGGACCCGCTGCTCGCGCGCGACAAGAAAGGCATCCTGATGCAGCGGATGATGGAATGCGTCGACGGCGAATACCAGACGTTCAAGTCCAAGGACGGCGCCTACGTCCGCGAGTATTTCTTCAACACGCCCGAGCTGAAGGCGATGGTGGCCGACTGGACGGACGAGGAGATCTGGGCGCTGAACCGCGGCGGCCACGACCCGCACAAGGTCTACGCCGCCTACCACGCCGCCGTGAATCATCCCGGCCAGCCGACGGTGATCCTCGCCAAGACGATCAAGGGCTACGGGATGGGAGAAGCTGGCGAAGCCCAGAACATCACGCACCAGCAGAAGAAGATGAACGTCGAGGCCGTGCGCCGGTTCCGCGACCGCTTCGAGATCCCGGTCCCGGACGACAAGCTCGAGAAAGTCCCCTACGTCACGTTCCCCGAAGGCTCGCCCGAGCTCGAATACATGCGCGCGCGCCGGCTGGAGCTCGGCGGCTACCTTCCCGCGCGGCGCCGGAAGGCCGAGGCGCTCGCAGTTCCGCCCCTGTCCGCCTTCGAGCGTTTCCTGAAGAGCACCGACGAGCGCGAGATCTCGACGACGATGGCGTTCGTGCAGATCCTGCAGATCCTGCTGCGCGACAAGAACCTCGGCAAGCACGTCGTGCCCATCGTCCCCGACGAATCGAGGACTTTCGGGATGGAGGGGATGTTCCGCCAGCTCGCGATCTGGAACCAGCTGGGCCAGCTCTACACGCCGGAGGACAAGGACCAGCTGATGTTCTACAAGGAGGACAAGCACGGCCAGATCCTCCAGGAGGGCATCAACGAGGCCGGGGCGATGAGCGACTGGATCGCGGCCGCGTCGTCGTATTCGACGCACGGCGTGCCGATGATTCCCTTCTACATCTTCTATTCGATGTTCGGCTTCCAGCGCGTAGGCGATTTCGCGTGGGCGGCCGGCGACATGCGCTGCCGCGGCTTCCTGCTCGGCGGAACCGCGGGACGCACGACACTGAACGGCGAGGGCCTGCAGCACGAGGACGGGCATTCGCACATGCTGTCGGCAAACATCCCGAACTGCATTTCCTACGACCCGACATTCGCCTACGAGGTCGCCGTCATCGTCCAGGACGGCCTGCGGCGCATGTATGCGGAGCAGGAGGACGTCTACTACTACCTGACGGTGATGAACGAGAACTACCCGCACCCGGCGATGCCGGAAGGCGCGGCGGCCTCGATCGTCAAGGGCATGTATCTGTTCGCGGCAGGCGCGAAGAAGCCCAAGGCACCGCGCGTGCAGCTGCTTGGCTCGGGGACGATCTTCCGCGAGGTGATCGCCGCGGCGGAGCTGCTGCGCAGCGACTGGGGCGTCGAGGCGGATCTCTGGAGCTGCCCGTCGTTCACCGAGCTGGCCCGCGACGGACGCGCCGCCGAGCGGCACAACCTGCTGAACCCGACCGCCGAGCCGCAGGTGTCGCACGTCGAGGCCTGCCTCGCACCGACCCAGGGCCCGATCGTCGCGGCGACCGACTACGTGCGTGCGTTCGCCGACCAGATCCGGCCGTATCTGCAGCGACGCTACGTGGTCCTCGGCACCGACGGCTACGGTCGCTCGGATACCCGCGAGAAGCTGCGCAGCTTCTTCGAGGTCGACCGGCACTACGTCACCGTCGCCGCACTGAAGGCGCTCGCCGACGACGGCGCGCTGCCGGCGAAGAAGGTCGCCGAGGCGATCGCAAAGTACGGCATCGACGCGGCCCGGCCCGCGCCGTGGCTCGCATGAGGGGGATGACGATGCAGATGCCGTGGGGATTCCAATGAGCGCGATCGAGGTCAAGGTTCCCGACATCGGGGACTTCACCGATGTGCCGGTCATCGAGGTGCTGGTGAAGGCCGGCGATGCAATCAAAGCCGAGGACGCACTGGTGACGCTCGAGTCGGACAAGGCGACGATGGACGTGCCGTCGCCGGCCGCGGGTGTCGTCAAGGCGGTGCAGGTGAAGGTGGGCGACAAGGTCAAGGAGGGAAGCGTCATCCTGACGCTCGACGCCGCGGCACCCTCACCCCAGCCCTCTCCCGCCGTCGGGATCGGGAGCGAACCGGCGGCAGCACCCTCACCCCAACCCTCTCCCGCGAGCGGGAGCGGGAGCGAGCCGGCGGCGGCACCCTCACCCCAACCCTCTCCCGCGAGCGGGAGAGGGAGCGAGCCGGCGTCCACACCCTCACCCCAACCCTCTCCCGCGAGCGGGAGAGGGAGCGCCGAAGGCGCGGGTGAGGGTTCCGCGCGCAGCGCCCATGCCTCGCCGTCGGTGCGCAAGTTCGCGCGCGAGCTCGGGGTCGATCTCGCCGGCGTGACGGGTTCGGGACCCAAAGGCCGCATCCTTCACGAAGACGTGCAGGGCTACGTCAAGCGAGCGCTGTCCGGAGGTGCCGCAGGTGCCGCTGGCCAGGGCGCGATCACCGGCGGCGGCGCGCTCAACCTGCTACCCTGGCCGGTCGTCGATTTCGCCAAGTTCGGGCCGATCGAAGCGACGCCGCTGTCGCGGATCAGGAAGATCTCCGGCGCAAACCTCGCGCGCAACTGGGTGATGATCCCGCACGTCACGCAGTTCGACGATGCCGACATCACCGAGCTCGAGGCCCTGCGCATTGCGCTCAACAAGGAAAACGAGAAAGCCGGCATCAAGGTCACGATGCTCGCGTTCATGATCAAGGCGGCGGCATCGGCGCTCGCGAAGTTTCCCGATTTCAACGCATCTCTCGACGCCGGCGGCGAGAACCTGATCCGCAAGGGCTATTTCAACATCGGCTTCGCGGCGGACACTCCGAACGGGCTCGTCGTCCCGGTGCTCAAGGGCGCGGACCGCAAGGGCGTGCTGCAGATCGCCAAGGAGATGTCCGAGCTCTCGGCCAGGGCACGCGAGGGCAAGCTCGGGCCGGCCGACATGCAAGGTGGGTGCTTTTCCATCAGCTCGCTGGGGGGGATCGGCGGGACCGCGTTCACGCCGATCATCAATGCCCCCGAAGTCGCGATCCTCGGCGTGTCGAAGGGCTCGATCAAGCCGGTCTGGGATGGCAAGGCATTCCAGCCGCGGCTGATGCTGCCGCTTTCGCTGTCCTACGACCACCGCGTGATCGATGGCGCTGCAGCAGCGCGCTTCATCGTCCATTTCGCCTCCCTGCTTGCCGACTTTCGTCGGGCGCTGCTGTGACCCAGGACGAGCAGAAGCAGGCCGTCGCCCGCGAGGCGATCCGCTACGTGGTCGATGATTCGTGGATCGGTGTTGGCTCGGGCTCGACCGCCAACATGTTCATCGACGAGCTCGGCAAGATCAGGCACCGGATCAAGGGCGCGGTCGCAAGCTCGGTCAAGACCGCGGAGCGCCTCAGGTCGCACGGCATCGAGGTCGAGGAGCTGAACAACGTCAGCGACGTCCCCGTCTACATCGACGGCGCGGACGAGGTGACGGAGTACGGTGCGATGATCAAGGGCGGCGGTGGAGCGCTGACGCGCGAGAAGATCGTCGCGGCGGTCGCCGGCAAGTTCGTGTGCATCGCCGACGCGTCGAAGCTCGTCGGCGTGCTCGGCAGGTTTCCCCTGCCCGTCGAGGTGATCCCGATGGCGCGAAGCTACGTCGCGCGAGAGCTGGTGAAACTCGGCGGATTCCCCGCATGGCGGATGGGCTTCACCACCGACAACGGCAACGTGATTCTCGATGTCTCGGGGCTCGCGATCGTCGATCCGGCAGGCCTCGAGGAGCGGATCAACGGCATCGCAGGCGTGGTCACCGTCGGGCTGTTCGCGCGGCGCGGTGCGGACGTGATCCTGCTCGGCGGGGATGAAGGCGTGCGGACGCTGGTGCCGAAGCGCTAGCCCCCTCACCCCGGCCCTCTCCAGCCTGCGGGAGAGGGAGCACGACACCCTCACCCCGGCCCTCTCCCGCCTGCGGGAGAGGGTTGGGGTGTCCGCGCTACAATCCCCGGCATGACGAACCTCGACGTCCCGGGTCTCGGCAGCTTCGCCGATGTGGCCGCCTACATGGACGGCGTCGGCGGGGCGGCGCGCACCGCGTCGCGCGCGATCGCGCGGGCGAGCACCCACGCGAAGAATTTCGCCCTAACGCGCATGGCAGCGGCGATTCGCCGCGATGTTGCCCTGCTCGCGGCGGCAAATGCCGCCGACGTCGAGGCCGCCCGCGCTGCCGGACACGACGAGGCGTTCGTCGACCGGTTGACGCTCGCGCCCGCCTCGATCGAGGCGATGGCGCGCGGTCTCGAGGAGATCGCGGCGCTGCCCGATCCTGTCGGCGAGATGTCCGACCTCAGGTACCGGCCGTCCGGGATCCAGGTCGGCATGATGCGCGTGCCGCTGGGTGTCATCGCGATCATCTACGAATCACGACCCAACGTCACCGCCGACGCCGCGGGACTGTGCCTGAAGGCCGGCAACGCGACGATCCTGCGCGGCGGATCGGAGGCGATGCGCAGCAACCAGGCGATCGCGCGCTGCGTCCACGAGGGCCTGCGCGACGCAGGGTTGCCGGAAGCCGCGGTCCAGGTCGTCGCGACGACCGACCGCGCCGCGGTCGGCCACCTGATCGCCGACGAGAAGCACGTCGACGTCATCGTGCCCCGCGGCGGCAAGTCGCTGATCGAGCGCATCGCGCGCGACGCCCGCGTGCCGGTGATCAAGCACCTCGACGGCGTCTGTCATGTCTACATCGATGCGCAGGCCGACCCGCAATCTGCGATCCGCATCGCCGACAACGCGAAGACCCAGCGCTACGCGCCCTGCAACACCATGGAGACGCTGCTCGTGCACGCCGACCTCGCAGCGCGCGTGCTGCCTCCGCTGGCCGCGATCTATGAAGCCAAGGGCGTCGAGATGCGCGGCTGCGAGCGCTCGCGCGCCCTGGTCCCGCAAATGATAGCGGCGACCGAGGACGACTGGTACGCCGAGTACCTCGCGCCGATCATCGCCATCAGGATCGTCGACTCCCTCGACGTGGCGATCGATCACATCGCGCGCTACGGCTCGCAGCACACCGACGCCATCGTGACCGAGAACCATTCGAATGCGATGCGCTTCCTGCGCGAGGTCGACTCGAGCTCGGTGATGGTCAATGCCTCGACCCGTTTCGCCGACGGCTTCGAGTACGGACTGGGCGCGGAAATCGGCATCTCGACCAACAAGCTGCATGCCCGCGGGCCGGTCGGGCTCGAGGGACTCACCAGCCGCAAGTGGATCGTGCTCGGCACCGGCCAGATCCGCGGCTGAGGGCGCCACGACGACGGCGATGTCGAGTTCCGTCTCCGTTTCGATCGCGACCAATTCCGCGATTGCGGTTGCCAAGGGTTTCGGCTGGTTCGTCACCGGCTCGCCGACGCTCTTCGCCGAGACGGTCCATTCGCTGGCCGACGTCGGCAACCAGGCGCTGCTCAAGGTCGGCGAGGTGCGCGGCCGCCGGGGTCCCGATCTCGAGCACCCGTTCGGACGCGGGCAGGAGAAATTCTTCTGGGCGCTGGTCTCGACCGTCAGCGTGTTCTTCATCGGCTGCGGCATCAACATCTACCACGGCATCGATGCGCTTCTCAGCGGCGGAGAAGTCGGGCATTTCACGCCGCTGGTGCTGGGCCTGCTGCTGTTCTCGCTCGCGCTGGAGTCGTGGACCTTCGCCATTGCCTGGAAGGAGATCGGCGGATGGCGCGGCGTCAAGGACAACCGTCACGACACGACGGTGATCGCCGTGCTGCTCGAGGACGGGGTGGCGCTGTTCGGGATCCTGCTGACCCTTCTGGTCGCAGGCGTCGGCTATGTCTACGGGCCGCATCCGGAATTCGATGCGGCAGTCGCCATCGTCGTCGGCGCCATCCTCGGCGTCATGGCGCTGTTCCTGGCGACGATCAACCGGCGCGTGCTGATCGACACGTCGGACCTCGACCTCGATCGTGCCGCGCAGGCCTGGCTCGCCGATCGCGGCATCGCCGCCGGCGTGCACTCGCTGGTGCTCGACAACGACCGGGCGATCGTCTTCGTCCGCCCGCAAGCCGGGGTCCGCGACTCGCGCGCGGTCGGGGCCGCGCTGACCATGCACCTCCAGCAGGCGCTGGGCAAGAAAGCCGACGCCGTCTACTGGAAGTTCCCGGAAGGCGTCTAGGCCAGCGCTGCAGTCCCGCGTCGGCGCAGCCACGCCAGCCACAGCACCGCGGCCGCGATCAGGGCCAGGACCGGCAGCGCCGCGCGATTCATCGTCTCCCACCCGCTGCCCGTGACCAGCGCGCCCGAGGCGAACGACGACACGCCCATGGTCGAGAACACGATGAAATCGTTGATGCCCTGCGTCCGGGCCTTCTCGGCCGGCGTGTAGGTTTCCGTCAGCAGCGTCGTGCCGCCCGTGTACATCAGGTTCCAGCCGGCACCCACGAACGCCAGCGCCGCGAGGAAGTGCGCGACGCTGGTTCCGTTGAGCGCGACGCCGACCGCAATGGTCGTCAGCGCGACGCCGGTGAGGATGATGCGCAATGCGCCGAAGCGCTTGATCAGGTTGCCGGTGACGAACCCCGGGGCGTACATCGCGACGACGTGCCATTCGATCACCAGCGCCGCAGCGCCGAACGGATGGCCGCAGAAATCCATCGCGATCGGCGTGGCGGTCATCAGCAGGTTCATCAGCCCGTAACCCAGCGCCGCCGCGAGCACGGCGACGATGAACGTCGGCTGGCGCATGATCGCGGCCAGGGGCCTGCCGCCGCCGGCGCGCTCGGCATGCGAAGGCGGCGGGACGTGAACCCTCGATTGCACGCCCAGCGCGACCAGCGCGACGGCGGCGAGCGCGGCGAACGAGCCCTGGAACGGCGTCGCGAACAGGTCCCTGGTCAGCTTCGCCATTTCGGGTCCGATGAAGCCGCCGACGATGCCCCCGGCAAGAACCAGCGAGATCGCCTTCGCGCGATCGGCGGGGGCGGCGACCTCCGCGGCGGCGAAACGGTACTGCAGGCCGACGGCGTTGTAGACGCCGATGACCGCGGTCGCGACGCAGAACAGCGGAAAGCTCGCGAGGTGCAATGCCAGCGCGCCGATCGAGCAGCCGGCGATGTTCACCAGCGCCCCGGTCATGAACCCCGCGCGGCGACCGACCCGCCCCATCCAGATCGACATCGGCATCGCGGCGAGCGCCGAACCCAGGACGTAGGTCGTTGCGCCGAAGGTCGCCAGCGCCTTGGTCTGCGCGATCGAGAAGCCGATCAGGCCATTCATCGAGATCAGGCCCGCCGAGTTGACGAGGAGCAGCGCCTGGCAACAGGCGAGCAGGAAGATGTCGCGGCGAGACGTGCGCAAGGTCAGTCCGGGTGATCCGACCGCGTCCACGGCCCGCGGCGGTACGATCGAAAAGCCGTATGATAATCGCAGCGCGCTCCCTGTCCGGCCCCGATCCACCATCGCTCCAGCATCGATCCCACCTCGACCCATGTCGCTGCCACCCCTCGCCGCGGAGATTCTCGATTTCTGGTTCCCGCCGGGCGCGAGCGGCGAGCGCCGCGAGTGGTTCCAGAAGGACCCTGCGTTCGATGGCGAGATCCGCGAACGTTTCGGCACCGCGCTGGCCGCGGGGCTCGCGGGCGCATTCGGCGACTGGTGCACGAGCCCGCGCGGCGCGCTTGCGCGAATCGTCCTGCTCGATCAGTACACGCGCAATGCGTTTCGCGACACCCCCGCCGCGTTCGCGGGAGATCCTGCGGCGCTCGCCACCGCGGAGGACGCGATCGCGCAGGGGTTCGACCGCGAGCTCGTACCCCGCGAGCGGGCGTTCATGTACATGCCGTTCCAGCACAGCGAGTCGCTGCTGCTGCAGGAGCGTTCGGTCGCGCTGTTCGCGGCGCTGGCTTCGGACACGGGCTTCGACGGCCAGCTGCCCTGGGCGCAGCGCCACCGCGACGTCGTCCGCCGCTTCGGGCGCTTTCCTCATCGCAACGACATCCTCGGCCGCGCGTCGACTCCCGAGGAGATCGAGTTCCTCAGGCAGCCCGGCTCACGTTTCTGAAGCGCTGCGCCTGCGATGACGACGCTCGATGCTCCGGTGGCGATCCTGGGCGGGACCTTCGACCCCGTGCACTATGGCCACCTGCGCCTGGCCTCCGAGGTCCGCGACGCACTTGGACTTCCGGAGGTGCGCCTCGTGCCCGCAGGCGATCCGCCTCACCGGAGTGCGCCGGAAGTGAGTGCGGCCGATCGCGTCGCCATGCTCGAGCTCGCGCTCCCGGAGTTTCCCGGATTGACCATCGACACGCGGGAGATCCGGCGGCAAGGCAAGAGCTATACGGTGCTCACGCTCGACGAGCTGCGCCGTGAACGGCCCCGCTCCCCCCTCCTCCTGCTGCTGGGCGCCGACGCCTTCCGCGCATTGGCGACGTGGCACCAGTGGCAGCGGCTGTTCGATCTCGCCCACCTGGTCGTCGCGCCGCGGCCGGGAACCGTACCTGCGGCCGACCTGCCGCGCGCGCTCGAGGGCGAATGGCGCAAGCGCCACACCGAAGACCGGTCGGCCTTGCGCTCGCGGCTCGCCGGCTCCATCTATGTCCAATCGATTTCGGCGCAGCCGATTTCGTCCACGACGATCCGGGCCGCGCTGGCGCGCGAACCGGACGGCGGTCCGGCGCTCGCGGGTTTGCTACCCGCCGCGGTTTTGGGCTATATTCGATCGAAGCACCTCTACCGGCAACCCACGAATGCGCCTGTCGAAGCAGCAGAAAATCGCCGTCGAAGCACTTGAAGACATCAAGGCACGCGACATCGAAGTCCTGGACGTACGCAAGCAGACGAGTCTCTGCGACACCCTGATCATCGCTTCCGCCGACTCGAACCGGCAGGTGAAGGCGCTCGCCGACCACGTGCGTGACAGGCTCAAGGAGTCCGGAGCGACGATTCTGGGCGTCGAGGGCGAGCAATCCGCCGAGTGGATCCTGGTCGATGCGGGCGACATCGTCGTCCACATCATGCAGCCCGCGGTGCGCGCCTACTACAACCTCGAGGAGCTGTGGGCGCCCCAGCCGCGCGCCCGCCGCCCGAGGCAAGCCTCGGCCGCGTGAGGCTCTGCCTCGTCGCGCTGGGACACAGGATGCCCGCATGGGTCGCCGCCGGCTTCGACGACTATGCCAAGCGGCTGCCGCGGGAGTCTGCACTCGAGCTCGTCGAGCTGAAAGCCGAGCCGCGCGACCGCGGACGGACGGTCGAGCAGACGCTCGGCGCCGAGGGGAAGCGCATTGCGGCCGCAGCCACGGGATTTGCGATCGTCGCTCTCGATGAACGCGGCGTCCGGTGGTCGACGCAGGACCTTGCCGATCATTTGCGGCAATGGCGGGAGGATGGCCGCGACGTCGCTTTCGTCATCGGCAGCGCCGACGGGCTCCACCCCGACGTGAAAGCGAAGGCGCTGGCCGTGGTGTCGTTGTCGGCGATGACGCTTCCCCATGGCCTCGCGCGGATCGTCCTCGCCGAGCAGGTCTACCGCGCAACCAGCATCCTTGCCGGACATCCCTATCACCGCGAATGACGGGACATCGATGAGCGCACCTCTCCTGTACCTCGCGTCAAAGAGCCCGCGGCGCCACATGCTGCTGCGTCAACTGGACATCGAGTTCGAGCCGCTGCTGCTCAGGGAGGCGGCCGGTCGCGAGCGTGACGTCGTCGAGGAGGCCCTCGACGCCGAGCCCGCGGCGCATTACGTCGAGCGGATTGCGCGCACCAAGGCCCAGGTCGGATGGCTGCGCATGCAGAACCGCAAGCTCGCCGAGCGCCCGGTGCTGGGCGCCGACACCGAGGTCGTCCTCGACGGCGAAGTCTTCGGCAAGCCGCAGGGTGCGGACGATGCGGTGCGGATGATCAAGCGCCTCTCCGGGCGTACGCACCTGGTGCTTTCTGCAGTGGCGCTGCGCTGGCGGGAGCAGACGGAGGTCGAGATCTCGGTGTCGAAGGTGACGCTGCGGCGGCTCGCGGCGGCCGAGATCGAGCGCTACGTCGCGACCGGTGAACCCATGGACAAGGCCGGCGGCTACGCGATCCAGGGCCGCGCGGCGGCGTTCGTCACGTGCCTGGAAGGCAGCTACAGCGGCGTCGTCGGGCTCCCGCTCGCCGAGACCGCGACACTGCTCGCACGCATCGGCGTCTCCGTGCTATAACGGTCGCGCTCCAGCGCAGGAATCCCGTCGTCGAGCGATGGGATGGCAGGGCCCGCAGGCAGCGCCGACCGATCCCGGATGACGCACGAGATCCTCATCAACGTCACGCCGCAGGAAACCCGGGTTGCGATGCTCGAGCAGGGCGTCGTCCAGGAACTGCATATCGAGCGGGCGAGCGCCCGGGGCCTCGTCGGCAACATCTGCCTCGGTCGCGTGGCGCGCGTGCTTCCGGGCATGCAGAGCGCCTTCGTCGAGATCGGGCTCGAGCGCGCCGCTTTCCTGCACATCGCCGACATCTGGGAGCATCGCCAGAACGGGCACGGCGAGCACAAACCGATCGAACGCATCCTCGCCGAAGGTCAGACCCTGCTCGTCCAGGTGATCAAGGATCCGATCGGCACCAAGGGTGCGCGGCTGTCGACGCAGCTGTCGCTCGCCGGGCGCCTGCTCGTCTACCTGCCGCAGGATTCGCACATCGGGATCTCGCAGCGGATCGAGGACGAGCAGGAGCGCGAAAGCCTGCGCGGCAGGCTGCAGATGCTCCTCCCCGAAGGACTCGCGGGCGGATTCATCATCCGCACGATGGCCGAGGCGGCGTCCGAGCGCGAGATGCAGACCGACATCGCCTACCTGACCAAGCTGTGGAGCGACCTGAACGAGCGCGCGAACGAGGTGCCCGCACCGACGCTTCTCTACCAGGACCTGAACCTCGCGCAACGCGTGCTGCGCGACATGACGACGGACGAGACCGCACGCGTGCTCGTGGATTCGCGCGAGACCTTCGTCAGGATGCAGGACTTCGCCCAGGAGTACACGCCCGCGCTGGTCGAGCGCATCCAGCATTACTCCGGGGAGCGCCCGCTGTTCGACCTCCACGGAGTCGAGGACGAGATAGAGCGCGCGCTGGCGCGGAGGGTGAACCTCAAGTCCGGGGGCTACCTGATCTTCGACCAGACCGAGGCGATGACGACCATCGACGTCAACACCGGCGGATTCGTCGGGGGGCGCAGCTTCGACGAGACGATCTTCAAGACCAACCTCGAGGCGGCGCAGGTGATCGCGCGCCAGCTGCGGATGCGCAACCTCGGCGGGATCATCATCATCGACTTCATCGACATGGAGAATCCCGACCATCGCAGCGCCGTCCTCGCCGAGCTCGGCAAGGCGCTGGAAAAGGACCGCACGCGGCTCACAGTCAACGGATTCACGCAGCTCGGCCTGGTCGAGATGACGCGCAAGCGCACGCGCGAATCGCTCGCGCACGTGCTGTGCGAGCCCTGCCCCACCTGCAGCGGGCGGGGGGAGTTCAAGACCGCGCAGACGGTGTGCTACGAGATCCTGCGCGAGATTCTGCGCGAGGCCAAGCAGTTCAACGCGCGCGAGTTCCGCATCCTCGCGGCGCAGGTGGTGATCGATCTGTTCCTGGAAGACGAGTCGCAGTCGCTCGCGATGCTCGAGGACTTCATCGGCAAGCCGGTGTCGATGCTGGCCGAGTCGAGCTACAGCCAGGAGCAGTTCGACATCGTGCTTTTGTAGAAAATCGTAGCAAAAACGATCTTGCTATGGTCTGACTCAGGGGAGCGCGAGGGGCAGAGGAAGGGGTGGGACC
>DATIQL010000026.1:0-17631 GCA_035470905.1 Casimicrobiaceae bacterium | reverse complement strand
CGCCGCGCTGGACGCGGGCGCGGCGGGCATGGAAGTCACCGAAAGCTACGCGATGCTGCCTGCCGCTTCGGTAGCGGGCTTCTACCTCGCCCATCCCGACGCCCGCTATTTCGCGGTCGGCAAGATCGGCCAGGACCAGCTCGAGGATTTCGCTGCGCGCAGCGGGCTCGGCATCGAAACCGCGCGCCGACGGCTCGCCCCCAACCTTTGACCGGGCTTCAGCGCCGGGTGAATTCGAAGGCGTACGGGAGCAGATCCGCGAGACCGAACTCCAGGATCCCCGGGCCGTCGCAGACGCAGCGGATCCTCGCGCCGCTGCCGAATTCGGCGAGCACCTGGCGGCACGCGCCGCAGGGGGTGACGGGCTCGGGTGTGGGCGTGTAGACGACGACCGCGTCGATGCTGCGGGCACCGTCCGCGACCGCGCGCGAAACCGCATTTCGTTCCGCGCATACGGTGAGGCCGTAGGACGCGTTCTCGACGTTGCAGCCGGCCGCGATGGCCCCGTCGCCCGACAGCACTGCGGCGCCGACCCGGAAACGGCTGTACGGACAATGGGCATGGGCGCTCGCGCGACGCGCGGCGTCGGCGAGCCGCGCCCACTGTGGATCGGAAATCTCGGTCATCGAATCACCCCAGGGTGCGGAACCATCGGTGGCGGTGGCAATCGAACGCACTATCTCCCGCCCCGACCCGCGCATCGATCGTTTCGAACGCGCGTGGCAGGGATCTGTCCGGAGACCCGCGCCGATGCTCCATTATCGTCTCGAACCGCGCAGCGGTGTCGTCCTGCTGACGACCGACGGAAGGCTCGAAGCATCCGACTTCACGTCGCTCGCCTTCACCGTCGATCCCTACATCAGACGGAACGGGAAGTTGCGCGGAATCTTGATCGATGCCGTCGCGTTTGCCGGCTGGGACGATATCGATGCGCTGATCGCGCACGTGCGCTTCGTGCGCCGGCACCAGCGGCGCGTCGAGCGCATCGCCGTAGTCACCGACGACCCGTTCGTCGAGGTCCTGGAGAAGCTTGCCAGCCTGTTCTCCGACGCCACGATCCGGCGATTCGCGACGCGCAAGCGTGCGCAGGCTCGGGAATGGCTTGCGCAGGCCCACCATTAGTGCCGCGGACGCCGTCGTTCCAGCGCTCAACTGGGTCCGCGCCTCCGCTGCGCCGCGCCGCTCGCTAGCACGGTTCGTCGCTCCGCCGCAATGCAGCTTGTCGCGCGAGGCGAGCGGAATGCTCGTGGTGGCACATCCGCGGCGGCACCGGTAAAGTAACCCCCAGGGCGAACCCGCCATTGCGCCGGCACCCCATTCCGACGCACACCCTTCGACCGGCCCGCCGGGCCGCTCCATGGACGAGCCTTCGACCATCCTCACCTTTCTCTTCACCGACATCGAGGGCAGCACCTCGATGTGGGAAGAGCATGCGGAAAAGATGGCAAAGGCCGTCGCCGGGCACGACGCCCTCCTGCGTGACGCCGTCCAGCGCCACGGCGGCCATGTCGTCAAGACGACCGGCGACGGAATCTACGCCGCCTTCCCGACCCCGGCGGACGGCCTCGGTGCGGTGATCGACATCCAGCTCGGCCTTGTCGATCCGGCGGCGACGGCGGGCCTGGCGCTGCGCGTGCGCTGCGGGCTGCACACCGGCGCCGTGCACGCGCGCGACAACGATTACTTCGGCACGACGATCAACCGCACGGCACGCATCATGGGCGCGGCGCACGGCGGCCAGATCCTGGTGTCGCAGGCGGTCGCCGATGCAATGCGCGATCAGCTCCCGCAGGACGTCTCGTTGCTCGACCTGGGTAGCGTGCGCCTCAAGGGCTTGTCCACCTCCGAGGCGGTGTTCCAGGTCGTCCACCCCGGCCTCCACCAGAATTTCCCGGCGCTGCGCGAGCTCGAGGCGACGCCGAACAACCTGCCGCAGCAGCTGACGTCGTTCATCGGTCGCGAGCGCGAGTGCGCGGAAATCGCGGAGATGCTGATGACCGCCAGGCTGCTGACGCTGCTCGGCATGGGCGGACTGGGCAAGACGCGCCTGTCGCTGCAGATCGGCGCCGACGTGATGGACCTGTACGCCGACGGCGTCTGGTTCATCGACCTGCAGGCGATTCGCGATGGATCGCTGGTGGCGAGCGAAACCGCGCGCGTGCTCGCCGTGCGCGAGGAAGCGGGGCGGCCGCTGCTGCAGACGCTGTGCGCGCACGTCAAGTCGCGCAAGCTGCTCTTGATCCTCGACAACTGCGAGCAGGTGATCGACGCCTCCGCCGAGCTCGCCAACGCGATCCTTCGCGCCGCGCCGGACGTGCGCATCCTGACGACCAGCCGCATCGCCCTGCGGGTGCCCGGCGAACAGACTTACGTCGTGCAGCCGCTGCCGCTGCCGTCGCGCGCGGCAGGTTTCGAGGCGCTGTCGAAATCGACTGCGGTGCAGCTGTTCGTCGAGCGGGCGAAGCTGCACAAGCCGGCGTTCGCGCTGACCGAGAAGGAAGCGCCGGCGATCGCCGAGCTGGTGTCGCGCCTCGAAGGCATCCCGCTGGCTCTGGAGCTCGCCGCGGCGCGCGTGCGCTCGCTGGCGATCGCCGACATCAACAAGCGGCTGAACGACCGCTACAAGATCCTGACTGGCGGAGACAGGACACTGCAGGCGCGGCAGCAGACGCTGCGTGCGCTGGTCGACTGGTCCTACGATCTCCTGAACGAGAGCGAGCAGGTCCTGCTCGCCCGCCTGTCGGTGTTCGCAGGATCTTTCAGCCTCGAGGCGGCCGAGGCGATCTGCGGGGCCGATCCGCTGCTGCCCGAGGACGTCCTCGACCTGGTCACGTCGCTGGTCGAGAAGTCGCTGGTCAACCTGGAGGAAACCGACGACGAGCTGCGCTACCGGCTGCTCGAGACGATCCGCGACTATGGGCGCGAGAAGCTGGTGGTGCGCGGCGAGCAGGCGGCGGTCGCGGCGGTGCACTGCGACTACTTCCTGACCTTCGCCAAGGCGTCGAACCAGGGCCTGCAGGGGCCCGAGCAGGCGGACTGGACGCGGCGCGTGGAGGAAAATCTCGACGACCTGCGCGCCGCAATCGCGCTGGCGCTCGCCGGCGGCGTCGATCCGATCATCGCGGTGAAGTTCGAGGTTGCGCTGCTGGGCTTCTGGATGCTGCGCGGCTATGCGACTGAGGGCAGGAAGTACGTCCGCACCGCGCTGGCGCTGCCGGCGGTCCTGGCGTCCGACGTCGCGCACGCGCATGCGCTGTACGTCGGCGCAGCGCTCGCCGACAGCCAGAGCGACCGCGCCGAGGCGCGGCGGATGCTCGAGCAGTGCCTGGCCCTGCGCCGCGGTCTCGACAAGCCGGTCGACATCGCGGCAACGCTGTCGACGCTGTCGCTGGTCCGGCTGCACGCCGGGGACGCCGAGAGCGCCCAGGCAGGCGAGGAGGAAGCGCTGGGCATCTTCCGCAACCTCGGCGACCGGATCGGCGAGGCGATCGGCTTGCTCCATCTGGGGCAGATCGACACCTACGCCGGGGACGACGTGCAGGCGCGCACGCATCTGGAGCAATGCCTCGCCATTGCGCGCGAGGTCGGGCACCAGGAGATCGAAGGCGAATGCGAGCTCAACCTCGGCGAGCTGGCCCTCGCGGCCGACGACCTCGCCGGCGCGCGCGCGCGCTTCGCCCGCTCCCTCGCGCTCTGCAGGGAAGCCGGCGACAAGCGCGGCGAGGCGGCCGCGACCTGGTGGCTGGGCAGGGCCGATCTCGCCGCGGGAGAGCACGATCGCGCCCGGAAGCAGCTGGCCAGCGCCTTGCGCGCGTTCCAGGCATTCGAGATGGACGACGAGATGCTGGGCTGCCTCGAGGATCACGCTTGCCTGCTCGCGGCCCAGGGGGCGACGGAGGATGCGCTGCGCCTTGCCGCCGCCGCCGGGGCGACCCGCGGCCGGCTCGGGCTGGCGCGCTCGCCGCGTGCCGAGCGTCGCTGGCAGGCGAGCCTCGCGGCCTTGCGCGAGCAGGCGGGCAATGCCGCCTCTACCACGGCGTGGGGGGAGGGCGAATCCTGGGAGATCGCAAAGGTGGTGGCGCACGCGCTGGCGTCGGCCCCCGCCGACGCCGTCGCCGCGTGAGCCCCTAGGATCGCGCGGTTCGCAACGTGGCCTGCCGAATGAGCAACAACGCTGGCCCCAACTGCCGGTCGTCGCGCGAATGACGATGCTGAATCTAGATGCGGCGGATCTGCGGCTTGCGGCGCAGCCACCACAGCCCGCCGAGGGCGGCGGCGATCAGCGGCACCGAGCCCGGCTCGGGGACGGTATCCAGCCGGGTGAAGGTGATGACCGCGCCTTGAGACGGTGTGCCGTCGGGCGAGCAGGTTGTCTGGCTGTCCGGATCGCCGGCAGGGTTGAGATCGTCACCACCTCCGGGGTTTCCATTGGCGTCGTCGGGATCGGTCGTCGTGCAGTTGCCGGTGTACAGGTATGCTGGATCGATGCCGTTGCCGCCGGGCATGAAGCCGGAGACGAACTGCAGCCATATCGGGCCTTGGAAGATGTCAGCGAGTTGGGTCGCATCGACCGTCTGCGGACCGATCAGCGAGGTATCGATCCCCGCAAGGTTGTGCGTCGTCGGATCGATGTAGGCGCCGAGAACGGGGAGATTCGAGCCGTCGGGGACGAAATCCAGATGCTGGACGGTGGACTGGTCGGTGGAATTGAACACATAGAGATCCACCCAGGCGCTCAGGATGCTGATGTCGGGATTCGACGTCCCGCAGGTGCTCTCGGCGATCCAGCCGCTGGCGTCGAGGCAGGAGTTGTCGATCTGGAAGGTCGCCTCGCCGCGGAAACCGAGGTTGTACAGGTTGCTGTTGATGTCCAGCGTGTATTGCGGATCGAAGCTGCCGCGATAGACGGCCGCGCTTGCGCTGCCGCAAGCGAGGGCGAGCCCCGCGGCCAATGCCAGCATCGTTCGGGACCACGCCATCGTTCTGGTTTGCAGCACTTTCGCCCTCCGGGACATCGACGGATCGCTCGCCCTCGAAACCGCCGGCAGTGGCCGGCGGCGGGGCGAACACGTCAGGGCTGTGCTCTCTGCAAGATGCGCGCCTCCGGTTGGGGACCGGACCCAACATCTTGAAAAATCTGGACTTCACGGCGACGTACGGGAATTAAGTACTGTTCGCTACAGGGTTTGTAAGATTATTCGACAGATATTCTGGATTGGCAGCCACACGGCCGGACGGCGATAGACTGTTCCTGCGATGACACCCGAAGACACCGCCGACTTGGCCGATGCCGGCGCAACGGCGCCCGCCTCGACGCCCGCGCCACCGCCATCCGCGGAGCGGGCGGGCCTCTACGTGCCGCGCGTCCTGCAGCAGCACCTCGCCGACGACCCCGCCGCACAATGGTGGACGGCCGCGGGGACGGCGGTATTCGCCGACGTATCCGGGTTCACGAAGCTTTCAGAATCGCTCGCCCGCAAGGGACGCGAGGGGGCCGAGCAGATCACCGATGCGATCGGCCGCGTGTTCGAGACGATGCTGTCGGTCGCGTACGAGAACGGCGGCAGCCTCCTCAAGTTCGGCGGCGATGCCCTGCTGCTGTGGTTCGACGGCGAAGGTCACGCGGTGCGCGGGTGTCGTGCTGCATTGCTGATGCGCGAGGCGTTGCGCAGGGTCGGCACCATCGAGCTTCCCGACACCACGATCACGCTGCAGGTGTCGCAGGGCGTGCACTCGGGGCAATTCCATTTCTTCGCAGTCGGGGCATCCCATCGGGAAATGCTGCCCGTCGGCCCGGGCTGGAGTCGCCTGGCGTCGGCCGAGAAAGCGGCCGGCGCCGACGAGGTCCTGGTTACCGATGAGACCGCTGCGGTGCTGCCGGCCGATTGCCTGGGGGACATCAAGGTGCCCGGTGCGCTGCTGCGGCAGGAACCGCCGGGCTTCACCGAAAAGATACCGTTTGCGGCGCGACCCGCGCTGGCTCACGACACGCTGGCGCGATGCCTGTCGCTGTCGATCCGCGAGCACGTCATCGCCGGCGGCGGCACCTCCGAGCATCGCCCGGTCACGATCGCGTTCATTCATTTCGAGGGCACCGACGCGCTGATAGAGCAGCAGGGTCCGGCTGCGGCCGCCGACGCGCTGCATCGCATCATGGCTGCCGTCGAAGCCGCTGCGGAGGAACAGGACGTCGCGTTCCTTGCGTCCGACGTCGACGCCGACGGCGGGAAGTTGATCCTCACCGCCGGCGCGCCGAAGGTGAGCGGCAACGACGAGGAGCGGATGCTCCTCGCCCTGCGCAAGATCGTCGCCAGCGACCTCCCGCTGCCAATCCGGGTCGGCGTCAATCGCGGCGCGGTTTTCGCAGGCGACATAGGCCCCGCGTACCGGCGCACCTACACGGTCATGGGCGATGCAGTGAATCTCACCGCGCGGCTGATGGCCAAGGCCGAGCGAGGAGCGATCTACGCAACGGGAGAGGTGCTGGACCGCTCGAGCACGCTGTTCGAGGCCACGCAGCTCGAGCCTTTCGCGGTCAAGGGCAAGGCGGAGCCGGTTCGGGCCTGGTCGGTCGGTCGCGCGCTTGGTTCGAAAGCGAGGCAGAGTTCCGAGCCGCGCCTGCCGTTGACCGGTCGCAATGCCGAGCTCGGGGTAATCCGCAAGGCGTACACCAGCGCGCGCTCGGGGGCCGGCCGGCTGATCGACGTCGTCGGCGAGGCGGGAATGGGCAAGACCCGGCTGCTCGAGGCGTTGCGCGATGCCGCGGCAGGATTCCGGAAGCTCCACGCGACCTGCGAAGCGTATACGGCGTCCGTTCCCTACGCTCTCTGGCGCGAGCTGCTACGCGAGGTGATGGAATTTGGCCGCGACACGTCCGACGCGGTAATCGTCGAGCGCTTGCGCCAGGAACTGGCCGCCCGGGCGCCGGACCTCGCACCATGGCTGCCGCTGATCGCGATCGCTTTCGGCATCGAGGTCGAAGAGACGCCGGAAATCGAATTGCTGGCCGAGCAGAATCGCCGGGTGCGATTGCACGAGTCGGTGGCGGCATTCCTCGAGGTGGTGCTTCCGGCGTCGGCAATGATCGAGATCGAGAATGCGCATCAGATGGACGAGGCATCGGCCGAGCTCCTCGGTTACCTGGTCGCAGAGAAGATCGGCTTGCGGCCCTGGTTGCTCGCGGTCGCGCGCCGCCGCGTGGCGGCCGGATTCGCACCTCCGGAGTCGGATACCGTGGTGCGCGTCGAACTGAAGCCACTCGCTGCGCAGGACGCGCTGCGGATGGCACAGCTCGCGACGCAGCAGAATCCGCTGCCCGCACACGTTCTCGAGGTCGTCGCGACACGCTCTGGCGGCAATCCGCAGTTCCTCCGCGATCTGTTGCGAACGGCAATCCAGTCGGGCGGTGTCGACGATCTTCCCGATTCGGCAGAGGCGGCCGCGATCGCGCAAATCGATGACCTGGCGCCCGAGGATCGGGCGCTCGTCCGGCGCGCGGCCGTCTTCGGGCTCACGTTCCATCCCCGGATGCTGGCGTGGTTGACGGAAGAGGGCGAAGAGGCGGTCTCGATGCCGACGGGCTGGGAGCGGCTGCGCGACCTCTTCGAGGAGGAGCCGGACGGTTACCTGCGGTTCCGGCGGTCGTTGCTTCGGGATGCCGCGTACGAAGGGTTGCCGTACAGGAGTCGCCGCCGCCTGCATGCGCAGGTCGCGGCGCATCTCGAGGCGGAGTCGGACTCGCCGGACGAGGCAGCGGGCATCCTTTCGCTGCACTACTTTTCCGCCGACGAGTATCAGCCCGCCTGGCGCTACGCGTGCATCGCGGCGGAGCGCGCCGAGGCCGCGTATGCGCATGTGGAGGCCGCGGGATTGTATTCGCGTGCGCTGGATGCGGGGCGAAAGCTCCCGGAGCTCGACGCGCACGACCTCGCCTCCGTGCATCGCGCGCTGGGCGACGTGTGGTACCGCGCGAGCGAGTATCGCAAGGCCGCCGAGTGCTATGCCGCTGCGCAGGCGCTTGTCGCAGACGACCGCATCGAGCAGGCGGGATTGATGCTGAAGCTTTCGTACGTGGAGGAGAAGCTCGGCAAATTCGCGGAAGCGTTGCGCTATACCGAACGCACGCGCGAGCTTCTCCACGGCGTTCAGGGGCCCGAAGCGGCGCGCCTTCTGGCCGAGTCGTCGTCCTGGTGCGCGCAGCTCTACCACTTCGAAGGACGCAATACCGAAGCGATCGAATGGGCCGAGCGGGGGGTGGCGGAGTCCGAAGCAGCGGACGACAAGAACTCGCTGGGGCAGGCGTATTACGTGGTGGCGATGGCGTACGCCCAGCTGGGCAAGGAGGGCGCGCAGCCGTTGATGGGGCGCTCTCTCGAAGCGTATCAGGAGTCGGGCAACCTCGAACGGCAGGCCACCGTCGTGCTGAACCTCGGGGCCGTGTGCCATTGGGAAGGTCGCTGGGACGAGGCGCTTGGCTTCTACGAGCGCGGTCGCGAGGCGAATCTGAAGGTCGGCAACCGGATCGCTGCGGCGATCGCGCGACTCAATATGGCCGAGATCCTCACGGATCGGGGCGAATGGGCGGAAGCGGAGGCGCTCCTGCTCGAGACGCTCCCCCTCTGGAAGGCGTCACAGTACCGCTTTTTCCTTGCGGCGTGCCTGTTCGTCCTCGGCCGTGTCTCGTTGCGTTTGGGCCGCCTGGACGAAGCCTTGGCTCGATTCGAAGAGTCGAAGGCGAGTTTTCTGCACGTCGGCGCCAACGAGGAAGTGCCTGCGGTCGACGCCCGGATCGTGGAGTGCTGGGTAGAGATGGGCAGGCTCGACGAAGCGCTTGCCATGATTGGCGAACTGCTCGCGCGTACGGAGGATTCCGAGGCCGTGGTCAGGTTGATGCCCCTGGTTCAACGCATGCAGGGCCATGCGCTGATCAAGCAGGGCGATCTGTGGGGCGCGCGCGACGCCCTCGAGGCGAGCCTCGCCGCAGCGAAGGAAAAGCACAACCTGTTCGAGACGATGCTCACGATGCTTTCGCTCATCGAGCTCGATCGCCTCGAAGGCGTGGAACCGCCGATCGAAATGCAGGATGAAAGCCGTTCGCTGCTCGCGAGGCTCAAGGTACGAGCCGCGCCGCCGGTGCCGACGCCAATCCAATGACCTTCGACCCTCGGAGGCCGGGCACGAAAAAGGGCGGCCCGAATCGGGGCCGCCCTCGTTGCTGCGGATCGAGCGTCGGTTACTTGCCGGCGCTCCAGATGTCGCCGATGTCGATGACATCGTACGTCGTCGAGGGCCACAGCGATTGATCCGGGAACGCGATGCAGCCGTGCGCCTCGTAGCCGACGACGTAGCCCGCAGCTATCTGAGCCGTGGTGAGGCTCTGGATGAGCGGGCGAGGCGTGCTCATCACGTACGAGCCCGCGTCGTGCGGAGCTGCGCTCGTGCCGCCCTGTCCCCGCGCGACGGTCCAGAAATTGGTTCCGATGCTCGTCACCTGCATGCGTTCGGTGCCGATGACGATCGGGAACGGCAGCGACATCGACGGCGTCGTCGTAACGTTCACCTGGATCTTGTTCTTGCTCGCATTCACGCCCTGCGCGAGCGTGCCGTACGGCGCCGGCAGGTTGTTCGGCATGCCCGTCGCAAGGCACTGCTGCGCGTCCACGAAAACGGGGCCCGAGCTGTCGCTGATCCACGCGAGCTGCGGCGTGACCGCCGTCGGGAAGTTGAGGGTGTAGCGGAAAGCCGCCGAAGGCTCCGTCGTCGACCATTCGAAGTGCAGCTTGTTATTCGTCGGGATCGTGTTCGTCACGTAGTAGTCGAGAACCGAGCACGAGCTTCCATCCTTGTTGTAGGCATCCCGAATGCCGCTCACGTAGGTCGGGCTTCCCGCGACCGCAAGGGTGCTGTGCGCTACGAAAGGCATGCCGCACGCCGCATCGCCGCAGCTGACGTTGGTCGCCAACGTTGTCGGCAAGCTCGGGTCGCTGGTGGGCCCCCCGAACTGCGACCCGTTGAGCTGGGAACCGTTCCACACCTGGGCGCTCCAGGCGCCGTCGCCGCAGCTGTTCACGGTCACGGGCACCGAAAACGTGCCCTGCGCCTGGATGGGCTGGGAGATATTGGTGACTGAAACCGTGTTGCCGTTCAGGGTGCAAAATCCGCCCTGCGCCTGACACGCGGATCCGTCCACCGACGTGATCACCATTCCCGTCACGGTGAACGAGAATGAGCTGATGTTCGAATTGGCGACGGACGGCGGGCTCTCGTTCTTGACGGTGACCGTGATTGGCGCCGGGACGTTGACCGACCGCTGGTTCGTGTTGGGATCAGTGCTGTACGTAATGGCCGAGGCATCGGCCTTCAGGCTGTACTGCTTGGTGGGGCCCGCGACGCCAGGGACCGCGAATGCTGCCAATACCAGCGCCGACAGCAAACAAAGTGTTGTGCGAATGCTTCTCATAGATTCCTCCTGGGGCAACGTGGGTGCCTGGTCGATCTTGGTGGGGCAGATTCGGGTTCGGATGGCGGATGTCTCCATGGGACGGCCAGGAAGCGCCGCAGGGGGGCGACCAACTTCACCACCCCCGATGCCTGCTCCACGCATCGTCTCGAACGACGATGTCCGTGGTTTCGTCGGATGCCGGCGATTGCCGCTGCACGTCGGGATCTGACGATGGACGATGAACTATAGCAACAATTACACCATTGACAATCTAATTTGCAACGCGCTGAATCACAAGCGAATTTTCGATACTTCCCTGGGCGAATAATCACCACCTGCCAGACGACTGTAAGAATTTCCGACACTCCGGCAGCCTGCCTGGCCGGCAGGACCGACGATCGGCTTCGGGTCGGCTCAGTCCAGCACGCCCAGGTAATCCGCCTTGCCGAGCGGGACCCCGTTGTGGCGCAGGATGTCGTAAGCCGTGGTCACGTGGAAGAACACGTTGGGCAGCGAGTATTGCAGCAGGTAATTCGTGCCCGTGAACGTGTGGGGCTTGCCCCCGACCGGGCGCGCGATCTCGCGCGTCTCCGCGCCGTCGAAGGCCTTGGGGTCGAGCGAGCGCATGTAGGCGAGGGTCTTGTCGACGCGGTCGATCAGGTCGTCGAAATCCTGTTCGTCGGGATCGAAGGTCGGCGGCTCGACGCCGGCAAGCCGCGCTGCGGCGCCGCGCGCCGTGTCGGTGGCGATGTGCACCTGCCGGGTCAGCGGGAACATGTCGGGGTACAGCCGCGCGCTCAGGAACACCGATTCGGCGATCTTGCGCTCCTCGGCGTGGGCCTTGCCCTTGGCGAGGATCGACTTCAGGTTCTCGAGCGCCCGGCCGAGTACGGTGACTGCGATTTGCTGGACGGGGTATGGCATCGGGGTCTCCTCGATTGCATGGGCTGTCGTCAGCGGAAGATCAGATAGAGCAGGCCGCCGAGGATAAGCCACTTGAGCGTGTAGTGGGCGACGACGCTCTTCCTCTTGATCGCCTTGCCGACGAGTCGCAGGCGATAGGCCGCGTTGAAGACGTGGTTAAGCGCGCCGACGCGGTCGCCGGGCGCATTCTCGGTCTGGCTCGCGCGGATCAGCGTCACCTCGACCAGGTGGTTCAGCGCCTGCACGATGCGGTTCCTGAGCGGCCGCTCGACGTCGCAGAAGAGGATGATGCGGGTCACGTCGCTGCGGTTCTCGGCGGTGTGGATGAAGGTCTCGTCGAACATCAAGGCCTCGCCGTCGCGCCAGAAGTAGGGTTCGCCGTCGACGACGATCCGGCAGCTCGCGGCATTGGGCGTCACCAGCCCCAGGTGGTAGCGCAGCGAGCCGGCGAACGGGTCGCGATGGGCGCCGAGCCGGCTGCCCGGCGGCAGCAGCGCGAACATCGCCGCATTGACGCCGGGGATCGACTGCACGAGGTCTACGGTCTTCGGACAAAGCGCCTTCGCCGAGGGCAGCGGCTCGTCGTACCACTTGACGTAGAAACGCTTCCAGCCGGTCTTGAAGAACGAGTTGAAACCCAGGTCGTTGTAGGTGGCTGCCGCGCGGATGCGCCCTTCGTCGGAAAGCTGCAGCGCCTCCTGGCGGATCGTCTGCCAGTTGTCCGCGAGGGGTTGCAGCTCCGGAAACCTGCCGACGTCGACGTAGGGCCGGTTGGGCACCGCCGAGAACAAGTACATCAGCGCGTTGTACGGCGCCATCAGCGACGAATGATCGGTCAGCTGCCGGAAGAAGCCGTGGCGCACGCGCCCGCGGTAATGCACGTACATCGCCGAGACGATGAACAGGTAGAGGGCGATGAATTTCGGTGCAAGCAGCGTGGCGAGCATGGTGCCTGAAAGAGCCGGCCCGGGAACCCCGCGGGCCAAGCGAGGATTCTAATGCGTGCCCGACCCGGAGTCGGCAGCTCCGCAAACGTGGCGCCGTTCCGGATCTTGCGAAATTCCGGTGCCGTCAGCCGCTGGCGGCGGTGGCGCGTCGCGCCCGCTTGCGCCGGGCGGATTTCCACCGCCGGTGCACCCACCACCACTGCTCCGGGTGGCGCAGGATCATCCTCTCGAGCGCCGCGTTGTACGCGCGGGTCGTGCGGCGGATCGCTTCGCTGGTGTCGGGATCGTCGACCGCAGCGACCGGCTCCTCGAAACGCAGCACGTGCGTTCCGTCGGGCTCGCGCCAGGAACAGGCGGGCAGCACCGGCGCGCCGGTCGCGAGCGCGATGATCGCGAGGCTCTTGAACGTGCCCGCCGGGGTGCCGAAGAACTCGACGTCGATGCCGTCGCTTCCGCCCGCGTACTGGTCGAAAGGAAACACGATGACGTCGCCGCCTTCGAGCAGAGACACGATCCGGTCGAGCGAGCCGCGCTTGCCGATCACCCCGAAACCCGAGCGGTTGAAGCGTCGCGTGACCAGCGCGTCGAGCCAGCGCGGCTTGATCGGCCGGCGCACGAAGTGGAACCGGCCGTGCACCTCGGGGTAGTTCTGGATGCCGGCGACGGTCGCCACTTCCCAGTTGCCGAAGTGGCCGGTCAGCACCAGCACGCCGCGCCCGGCGTGCAGCGCGGCGATGAAGGTATCGAGATTCTCGACCCGCACGAGGGCGCGCTTGCGCGCGGCGGACAGCCAGCGGAAGCGAAAGAATTCGACGATCAGCCGCCACAGATGCGCGTAATGCGCCTGCGCGAGGCGGTCGATCTCCACCGGGGGAACGGCCGCGCCGAAGACCCGTCGCAGGTTCGCGAGGATCACCTCGCGGCGGAACGGAAAGAGGCGAAAGAACACGCGTCCGGCGAGCGGAACCTCGGTCGTCATCGGCAGCGCGAGTGCGACCGCCGATGCGCTCGATCGGTCGTGGGTCAGCGAGATCGCGATGCCGGCGAGTCGGGCACGGTCGAGCAGCGCCTGCGCCCGCGGTGCGCATTCGATCCCGGGCGCCCCGTAGCCGTCGCGGACGACGGAAAAGTCGGCGGGCTCGACCTTCCCGGCAGCGAGCTCGGGCGCAAAGAGCTTGACGCAGGCCTCCTTGGCCGCATAGCGCGCGGCGAGGCTTGCGCTGCGTCCGGGTCCGTCGCCTGCGTCGGCGAGCTCGGCGGGCGAGAAGATCTTGGCGAGATCGGCGGGCGGTGTCTCGACGAGCAAGCGCTCGATGCGGGCGATCTCGATGCTGTCGATGCCGCAGCGGACCGGCGCGGGCTCCGGCGCAGCGGTACGGGGGGCGACGCCCTGCGCGCTCATCGGACCGGCAGCGCGAACGTCAGGCCGGCGGTGGGCCCATCAGGCCGGCAGCGCGCGCACCACGATTGCGGCATCGGTGCCGGCAAAGCCGCGGCACAGCACCAGCGCGATGTCGCTCGCGGGCCGCTGCGGCTCGCGCGAAATCGCCAGCCCAGCGCAGACGGGGTCGGGAGCGGACAGCGTCGCGATGCCCGGCACGACGTTCGCGCGCAGTGCGGCGAGGGCGATCGTCGTCTCGACGATGCCGGCGGCGGCGATCAGGTGGCCCGTCGCCCATTTGAATGCCGTGACCGGCGGGCAGCGGTCGCCGAAGACTCTCCTGATCCCCAGCGCTTCCGAGGCATCGGACTGCACGGTTCCGTTGCCGTGCGCGACGACCATGCCCACGTCCGCCGCGGTGATGCCGGCATCGGAGAGTGCCAGCGCGATTGCGCGCGCGACACCGTCGCCGTCGTCGCGGATGGCGAGCAGGCCCGTCGCTTCGCTGACGTAACCACCTCCCAGCACTTCGCCGATCGCGCTGCCGCCGCGTGCGGCGAGCGCAGCTTCGGTCTCCAGCGCCAGCGCGCCGGCGCCTTCGCCGAACACGCTGCCCTGGCGCGCGGCGTCGAAAGGCCGCAGCATGTCGGGCGCGAGCAGGCCGCAGCGGTGGTAGTAGAGGATGTTCTGCGGTTCGATCGGCGTGTCGTGGCCGATGGCGATCGCGCGGTCCGCCTCGCCGTTTCTCAGCGCCTCGGCCGCCTCGATGACGGCGAGCGAGCCGCCGACGCTGTGGTTGGTGATGCAGGCATTCGCCCCCTTCAGCTGGTTGCGGATGCCGACGTGGCACAGCACGTTGTTCGGCAGCGTGCGCAGCAGCCACATCGGGTTCACCGACTCCGCGAGCTTCGCGCCGAAAGCCTGGAGGTCGCCCCCCGTTTCGCTCATCAGCGGGAAGTAGTCGTACTGGTTCTCGAAAGCGCCGCCGCCCGATCCGACGTACAGGCCGGTGCGATCGGCGAAGCGCGCCGACGACCCCTCGTCCAGCGTCTCGCGGTAGCGCGCATAGCCGGCGGTCTCCGCGGCGCGGTCGCCCGCGTAGATGCCGACGAGATCGGTGCGCCGGATGAACTTGTGCAGCTTGCGGTCTTCGACCAGGGCGCGCGGATTGAAATCGGCGATCGCCGCCGCGTTCGTCACCGGCCAGCCTGCAGTGTCGAAGCCCTGGATCGGCGCGATGGCCGAGCGCCCGCCGAGGATCGCGTCGAACATCGCCGCGGGATCCATTCCGAGGCCGCAGACGGCGCCGCTGCCGGCGATCAGGATGCGCGGGGGCTTCATCGGGTGCCGTCGACCAGGTTGGGGTTGCGCAGCACGACGCAGCTGTTCGATCCGCCGAAGCCGAAGGAATTGGACAGCGTCATCCGCAGGCGCTGGCGGCGCGGCGCGCCGAGGACGAGATTGAGGTTGCAGTCGGGGTCGGGCACCTTGTAGTTGGCGTTGACGGGCATCTCCGAGCGGTCGATCGCCAGCGCGCAGACCGCGACCTCGACCGCGCCGGCAGCCGCGATCAGGTGCCCCATCGAGCTCTTGGTCGAGCTGACCGACACCCGTGCCGCGTCCGCGCCGAAGACCGCGCGGATCGCGGCGCTTTCGCTGCGGTCGTTCATGCCAGTCGACGTGCCGTGCGCGTTGATGTAGTCGACGTCCCCCGGCGTCGCACCCGCGTCGGCGAGTGCTGCACGCATCGACTGGATCGGCCCGTCGCCGTCGGGCGGCGAATCGGTGATCCGGTAGGACGACAGCGAATTGCCGTCGCCGGCGAGCTCGGCGTAGATGCGCGCGCCGCGCTGGCGCGCCGATTCCCATTCCTCGAGCACGACGAATCCGGCGCCTTCGCCGAGGACGAAGCCGTTGCGCGTCGCGTCGAACGGGCGGCTTGCGCGCTCCGGCGTGTCGTTGTCGGCGGACACCGCAGACAGCAGGCAGAAGCCGGCGAGCCCGACCGGGCTGATCATCGAATCGAAGCCGCCCGCGAGCGCGCGGTCGACCGCGCCGCGACGGATGAGCTTCAGCGCGGTGCCGATCGCCTGGCCGCCCGACGCGCAGGCGGTGTGCACCGACGTCGCGTGGCCCCGGATGCCGAAGCGACGCGTCAGCAGCGCGACACCGGCGGTGCTCTGGCTGCGGCAGAACGCCAGGGGATCCGCGGCAGCGGGGTCGTTGAGCAACAGCCGGGCATCGAGCTCGCCGCCGGCCGCCGAGTGGCGCTGCACGCCCGAGAGGTCCGCGAATTCGACTCCCATCATGCCGGTGCCGACTGCGCAGCCCCAACGCTCGCCGTCGGCGTCTGTCGGCGCGACGCCTGAGTCGCGCATCGCCTCTTCGGCGGCGGCGAGCGCGAAACGGTGCGA
This sequence comes from Casimicrobiaceae bacterium, assembly GCA_035470905.1. Classification (GTDB taxonomy): domain Bacteria; phylum Pseudomonadota; class Gammaproteobacteria; order Burkholderiales; family Casimicrobiaceae; genus VBCG01. The sequence goes on along the minus strand of DATIQL010000026.1, from coordinate 1,524 downwards.
CCGGTTTGCGTACTTGAGGAGCTTGCGCTCGGCGGTGATCACCCGCGGATCGAAGCCCTTGACCTCGGCTGCGATGCGGGTGGTGAATCCCGAGGCGTCGAACAGCGTGATCGGCGCAGCGCCGCTCTTCGCGCCGTCGAGCGCGGCCCAGGTCGATGCGACGTCGTTCCCGACCGGCGTGACCAGCCCGACCCCGGTGATCGCAACGCGGCGGCGCGGCTTCATCCGGCGCTCCCGTGAACGCGCTGCGGCAAAGCGGCTTCGGCGCCGCGCGCCGCGGGGACCCCTGCGATCTCCAGTCGCGCGCTCGCGACCAGCCGCCCGTCGGTGCGGGCCGAAAGCATCGCCTTGACCTTCCCATCGGCGAGCGGCGAGAGCTCGACGCCGATGTCGAGCGCCTGCCCCGGCTCGATGAACGAGCGCATCTTGACGTGGGTCACGCGCAACGGTCGCGGCGCCGCCCCGTGCAGCGCCGGGGCGCTTTGCGCGATGTCGAGCGCCAGAGCGAGCTGCGTGTCGAGGAGCAGCGTCGCCGGGAAGACCGGGCGCCGCGGAAAGTGATCGCCGAAAAAGGGCGCGGATCGGGGAACGGCCAGGGTCGCGCGCAGCTCGGCGCCGGGCACGCGATGCGTGACGCTGACCGCGAAGCGCTCGACGCCGTGGAAGCGTCCCGGGGGCGCGCCCGCGCCGCGCAGCAGCGCGAGGCGCTCGCGCAAGGCGTCGGGCGAATCGAAGTCGGCGACGGGAAGCATCGGTCCGAGACAGTCGATCAGCTCGACGACGCCCCGGCCCCCGGCGCTCGCGCGCCCGTTGTAGGCGACGGCTTCGTCGTCGCACTCGAGGAGGTCGACCTCGAGGTCGAGCAGCTCCCCGGGCCGGGCATCGGAATGGAACACCGTTTCGGTCGCCAGCGCCGCGACCGGGCGGCCGCGAAAGGCGATCCTGTCCATCGCGACCCAGGCGGCGAGCTGGCCCACGGCTTCGGCGACGAAACACGAGGAGAACGACGCGAGCCCCGGCGGAATCGCGAAACTCCCGCGCGCGTGCCTGCCCGGGACGAACTCGCCGATGCGATCGACGAACGAGTACGCGGCGAAGTGGTTTTGGTCGGTGCTCATCGGCGATCGCCCCGCAGACGGGGGCTGACCCTTCCGGAAGTCCGGGCGCTCGTCAGGCGGCCGCCGGCGCTTCCTTCTGCGCCCGGACGACGAGCTTGCAGAAGGTCGTCGGCGTGAACAGCCGTGGAATGTCGGCCACCTTCATCGGCGTCCTGAAACGCTCGGCCGGCACCTCCGACAGGTAGCTCCTGAGCTGCGCAAGCCCCTTGTCGGTGACGATGCCTTTCTGCTCGAACTCGGCATCGGGCAGGTCGCCGCGCGCGTTCTCGACGATCTTGCCGCGCGGGATCTTGATCTTGAACGCGCGCTCCAGCCGGAACACCATGTCGAGGAAATCGATCGATTCGGCATCGAGCCCCTCGATCAGCGAAACGTCGGGCTTGATGTCGTCGACGTCGCAGCCGAG